>JAADHD010000298.1 GCA_013152075.1 Verrucomicrobiota bacterium
GCAAAACCCTCACGTGGAAAAAGGTAAACGAAAAATCTTCCGCGAAGACCAGTTGCAAACATATCCGGAGTCTGATCTTCCTGATCTTCCTGATCATACATAAGCTTCACAGCGAGCGCTATGTGATCGGATGACATGCTCGAGCTCTCAACCAGGTTAACTCTAACTTCCTTCGGCCAGGCCAAAGCGATAATCTGTTTTTTACCTCTGGGTAAAAAAACCGTGGCATTGGGTTTTTCGTTATGAAATCGCTCGATGTCGATTTTTAATTTTTTATCGGGCTGTTTTTTAACAGCATGTCGGGGAGCCAGCAAACGCCCCTCAGGTGAATACAACATACGAAAAATTGGCCGTTTGCCTTCAAAGTAACGGTCCTCAATAGCATTTGTGTTAAAATAAACCGCAAAATTACCCGCCTCAATAATGACCACCGGATGCACATCCCCCCTCGGATTCTGATGCGCCCAAACCGCCTCAGAAAGAAAAATAAAAAAGTAGACAATCAAACCTGTTTTTTTCACGAACCCACCCTATCCAGCCTTCATCTACGGGACAAGGATATTTTCCCGCTCCTGCACGTTTCACATCCCTTCCCGCATCAAATCGCTCGACACCAGCTCACCTCCGCGTAACATTTCCAACTTGCGCCCAATGGCGCACACCCACCCCACTCAATCTACCCCCTCTCAATTCTCTCCTGTGAACCCTCTCGACATTCAAGTAAACGGCTATTTCGGCGGTGACTTCACCAATCCCAAAATCACGGCTGAAGAATTGCACACCACTTGCGTGGCTCTGGAGGAAGACGGAGTCGACAGTATTCTCGCCACGGTCATCACCGACAGCGTCGATGCCTTGTGTCAAAAACTTTCCCATCTGGTCAAACTGCGCGAACAGGACGAACTGGCAAAAAAAATCATCTGCGGTTTTCACATCGAGGGTCCCTTCATCAATTCTGAAGTCGGTTATGTCGGAGCGCATCCCGCCGACTGCGTCAAACCTGCCAATGTCGAGGACAGCAAACGTCTATTGGAAGCCACCGCCGGCCTGACCAAACTGATCACTCTTGCTCCCGAATTCGACGAAGGCATGGCCACCACCCGTTTTCTGGCGGATCAGGGGATCACCGTTTCTGCCGGGCACTGCAATCCTTCCTTTGATCAACTGAGAGCAGGCATCGATGCCGGCTTGAGCATGGTCACTCACGTCGGTAACGGCTGCCCTGTTACCCTCCCCCGCCACGACAATTTTATCCAGCGTGTCCTCAGTTTATCCGATGACCTCTGGTGTTGTTTCATCCCCGACGGAGCCCATGTCGATTTTTTTGCGCTGAAAAACTACCTCAAAGTCGCCGGTATTGAGCGCAGTATCATGGTGACCGACGCCATCGCCGCCGCCAAGCTCGGCCCTGGTCTGTATAAATTATCCGGTATGGATATTGAAGTCGATGAAAACGGGGTCGCTCGCAAGCCCGGATCCCCCAATCTCGCTGGCGCCACCATCACCATGCCCCAGATACGCGAAAACCTAAGCAAGCATCTAGGTCTCAACGACGAACAGATCAAACAACTCATCGACACCAATCCCCGCAAAGCGATCGGGATGTAGTAATAATACCCGATACCACCCCTGCTATCGCGGACGTGCGAGCCGCACGTCCCTACCCGTTCTGGGATCTGCGGTAGGGACGACCGGCTCGGTCGTCCGAAGAGCTAAAAAAAGACTTCAATCCACTTAGACCACCAATTAACATTCCCTCCTAAAAACCCTCTCTTCCCAAAAAAAACCGGCTGCAAAGCTTGTTTTAACCCCGCAATTCAAGTAAACCCTGCTTCATCATGAATAAAATCGTCGAGTTTTTCAAATCTATTGGCCCCGCCATCATCATCGCTGCCGTCGTCTGTGGCCCCGGTAGTATTTTGATGAGTTCCAAAACCGGTGCCATCTACGGATACAGCATGATCTGGGTCCTCACCATTGCCGCATCCCTGATGTGGTGCATGGTGGTTTTGTCCGCCCGTCTGGGAGTGGTTCACAAACACACCCTGATCGAAGAACTCTCTATCCGTCTCGGTCGCCCAGTCGGAATATTCATTGGCATCACCCTGTTTTTGATTGTCGCTGGTTTCCAGGTCAGTAACAACATCGCCATCGTCGCTGCCGTCGAAACGATTGTCGGCAATCTGGAAACTCCTGCCAAAGTCGGAGTCCTGCTCGCCTTGAATGCCTTCATCATCGTGGTGCTCTATGGCTTCCGGGACCTCTACAATCCGATTGAAAAAATCATGAAGACCATCGTGCTGTTGATGGTCACCTCATTCATCATCAATATGATCATGGCAAAACCCGACATCCTAGCCATGTTCAAAGGTCTGATCCCTTCCCCACCTGAAGGCGGTTACAAATCTTTCATCTCAAATCCCACTGGCGGCGGCAATGTTCTGGTTTTGCAAGCATTGGTAGCTACCACGTTCTCTGTTGCCGGTGCATTTTACCAAGCCTACGGTGTCCGCGCCAAGGGCTGGGGAATTGGAGACACCAAAAAAGGCATGATCGATTCCCTGGTCGGCACCTGTGTGCTCTTTGGAGTATCACTGGTAGTGATGTCCACCGCCGCCGCCGCCCTGCATAACAATCCAAATGTCGATACGAGCCAACTTAATAATGTCAGCGACATCGCCAGAGCTCTGGAGCCTTTGTTTGGTTCGTCGGCCAAATACGTCTTTGCCTGCGGAATCTTCGCCGGTGGTTTTGGTGCCTTCATGGTCAATGCCATGATCGGTGGCAACATGCTCTCGGATGGTTTTGGCAAAGGGGCCACCATCAATGACCGGGGCGCCCGCAACGGCACCGTGCTCGCTCTGTTCATTGGCATGGCGATTGCCATCGGTTCCATCATCATGGAATTCCCTGTGGTCAACGTCATCACCGTCGCCCAGGCTTCAACCGTTCTCGGACTTCCGGCCCTGGCCGCTGCGCTGATTTATCTCGCCACCCGTCCCGACCTCACCGGCGAACGCAAGGTTCCCAAATGGATGATCGTCATGGGATCCGTCGGCTTCCTGCTTTCACTGCTACTCACCCTACGCACAATTGTGAAAGTGTATGTGAACTTGACGGCTACTGAGTAAAATTACACTCAGCAGAGACTACTTTCACAATCTCACCATCTGGTATCCCTGATTTCCCCCGCCCAACGCCTCAAAAGTATGTCCGGCCGGACATTCTTTTGAGGCGTTGGGGTAAAACGATCCGGTTCCCAAAATCACTCGGCATCTATTTCTTCTGAATTGGGAGCTGCTTTTTTCTTCTGAAAGGGCAACACCTTTTTTAGACCTTTGCCGATCCCCTCTACACTCTTCCCTGTCATTTTAACCGCTTCCTTCGCGGTGTTGCCTCCTAATTTAAGCACCTCCTTGCTGGTATCGGTCACCCCCTTTGTCCCGGCCTTGACAACTCCTGTCGCATTGAGATTTTTCATTTTCCATACAATATTATCCAGCGGCCCACTCCCATTCACCTCCAGCAGATGACTGGCTATGTCCGTCACCAAACCTACGGCCCCTTTGAACTCCGCCTTGCCGTCCAAAGTTACCACTTTTTCCTGCAGATCATATTGCCCCTTCACCACAATCTGACTCAAATCCCCCCCGATCAACAGATCATCAGAGCGGATCAATTCATCCTTCACCAGATACGTCGCCGTTAACACATGTGTGCCCTCTTTCTCTCCCTCCTTCCGTTTGCCGAAAGCCGGCATCGCTTTATTCAGGGTCGCAAAAAGCGAACCAAAAAGAGGCATTGTATAAAAAAGGGCGTCTTCGATTTTGATTTCGCCTTTGGCATCCCTGACCAACACCGTCTGATCACCACTTCCTTCGAAATCAAAATACAGGCGCCCGGGATACACGGTCTGTTGCTCTTGGTTGTCCCCGACTGTGCCTGCCAATAATCTCATTTCATGCACGGAGACATTCTCCAGTTTCAATTTGGCCTGGTAGGGTTTTTCATCGCTCATCACCATCATTTGTCCAGACAAGCGGACTTCTCCATCTGCAATCCCGGCCGACAAACCCGGATCAAGAGTGCTCACACTTCCTCCGGCAAAAACCAGCTTCCCCTTCAGTTCTTCCATTTTTATCTGCCGCCCTGCGGTTTCCACGTGAACGTCAGCGGCATTGAGAAACTCAATTCTCAGATCGCTTTTTTCCAAGCTTTTAAAATTCACCTGCCCGTTGATTTCCAGATGCGGAGTCTGATGCAATATCAGCGCAGGCTTACCTTCTTCAGTATTTTTCCCTGAATAATCTTCGATCAATTTTAAAAAATCCACCTGACTTTCCAGCTTCACGATTTCCAGCGTTTTTGTCGGCATCACATAACGCAACTCACCCGTCACCGACTTACCCCGATAGGACATGTCGAAGGACTTCACGTCCACTGCCCTGTCCTTTCCCAAATAGATCACATCCGCTTTTACGTGATCAAAGGTAACTCCATGCCAGGGAAAGGACTTGCCTGACACAACAAGGTTAACCGAGCGGCTTTGACTCCCCCCCAAAACTTTACCTTCTCCGGACAGCAAAAATTCTCCTCCCTCGACCTTTGCTGATAACCCCGGTTCCAATATACGCACCTTCCCCTCGGAAAAAACCAGCTTACCTTTCAGCTTTTTCAAGCTGATCTCTCGCTCCCCGGCTTTAACAGCCACATAAGCGGCATCGAGGAATTCGACTTCCAAATCACTCTTTTCCAAATCGCTGAAATCTAATCGACCACTCAATCCCAGATGCGGAGCTTGAAGCAATGCTAATTGCTGATCATTTTCATCCGCATTTTCCCCCGAGTAATCCCTGATCCAGGATAAAAAATCCGCCTGACTTTTCAGCTGCGCAATTTGCAGCGTTTTTGTCTTCATTACATAACGCAAGCCACCCTCTACCGACTTACCTTGATACACCGCATTAAAAGACTTCACATCCACCGATCGATCCTTCCCTGAATAAGTCACTTTTGCGTCTATGCGGTCGAAGGCCACTCCGTGCCAAACAAAGGTCTCACCGGAAAATCGGGAGTTCACTATCATTCCGTCCAAATTTGACGCATCAATATTAAAATCAGATACCACCTGCAAATGTCCCTGCTCAGTCTCAACCGATATCCACTCCCCCAAGGGCTTCAAAAACGAAAAATCAATCAGCAGCTTTTTCTTGTCATCAAGGGAAGCCTGGATGTCCTGTTCTTTTTCTTTTTTGTCTTTTCCTCGACCAAAACTCAGGCTCCCGGTTACATCATAATTCACTCCCTGCATCATCGCCGAAAAACGATTCACCTCCACCCCGCTCGCTCCTGCCCGCATTACCGAATTCACCCGCTCTATCCTCTCCACCTCTTCCCCGTCAACTAACATACTGATCTCCGAATTCTCCAGTGTCACCTTGATGGAAAGTTCCCTTTCTAATATCCACTGCTTCAGGCTGGGAGAAAGTCCCAGATTTGTAATCGTCAATAGCGGCTTTTCTTTCTTTTTACTTTCGTAAAGAAACACCTTCTCGACCACCGCCCCTCTCCGGGGATCCTGCCATGCCGAAGAATAATCAACATATATACCTGTCGCTTCCAACTCCTTAATCACCAGCGAACGCATCTCTGCAATCAACCACTCTTGGGCAAAATAAGCAGAAGTGCCAGCTGTCAGGAAAAACGCAAGCAATGCAAACACCACCCACTTCCACCGTTTCCTCTTGGGTCGAAAATTAACGCTTTCTTCTTCTGCAGACTCTTTGTTACTCATGATGCTTCAATACTTTTACCCAAAACCATCAATAAATCCCGTTTTTCTGAGAGACTTCCAGTCAACAAGCGATAAACTAATCCGCCTATGAAAAAGCCAAACCCCTTCACTCTTCTCTCAACGCTTGCCGCAGCCTTATTGAGCCCCTGCCTGTTATCGGCTCAGGACACCTCCAACCTGCCCACCCTCGGTGAAATCATCAAACTCGACCTCGCGCTTGATGCCCTGATCGAACCAGGAACCAAAATCGAAGTGCTGGCCTCAGGCTTCGATTGGACCGAAGGCCCCGTCTGGGTTCCCGAGAAAAAACACCCGCATGGGGGTTATCTGCTATTTTCTGATATTCCACGCAACAAGGTGGTACGCTGGGATGAAGGCGTCGGCACAAAGACTTTTCTCAAACCCTCGGGTTATACCGGGCCAGGTAAATACGGCGGCGAGCCCGGAAGCAACGGATTGCTACTCGATCCCAAGGGGCGTCTCGTTTCCTGCGAACATGGCGATCGCCGACTTTCTGTTCTCACCAAAAACGGCGGCAAACGCACGCTGGTTGATAACTACCAAGGCAAACGTCTCAACAGCCCCAACGATGCCTGTTTTCACCCCAACGGTGATTTGTATTTCACTGACCCACCCTACGGACTGCCAAAGCGTTACGACGACCCGCGACGCGAACTCGATTTC
>JAADHD010000297.1 GCA_013152075.1 Verrucomicrobiota bacterium
TATTGTTGTCGGGCTTAGCATCGATTGTCAGCTTGTGGTTTTTGCTTCAGTTGTGGGGTTTGCGGACTGGAGCACTGCTTGCGGCTGCGCTGGCGGCGATTCATCCGATGCATATCGATTATAGTCTGCAGGCGCGTGGTTACGCCTTGGTATTATTGTTTGTTCCGCTGGCTGTTGCCTTTGCTTGGCTAGCGTTGCGAGACAATCGCTGGCGAAGCTGGTTTGGTTTGGCTTTCAGTGTCTTTTTTTGTCTCTGGTCTTATGCGGGTTCGGTTTATTTTGCTCTGGCGCTCAATGCGGGCTTGTTGGTTTTTTTGCTGTGGCGCTGGTGGCGATCGAAGGATGCCGGGTTGGTCGGTCCGATCTCACGGATGATGGTGGTGAATGCGGTGACGGGTTTACTTTATGTGTTTTTGATTTTTCCGCATTTGCCTCAGGTCAGTTATCATTTCCGACAAGTCTTTGAGATGATCCCGCTGGAGTCCTTTTGGGTGTTCTATGCCTGGTCGCATTACAGTACGGGAACTAATTTTCCTTCAGGGCAAGATATCCGCGATTTACGTGCCGATACGGCAACTTTGCAGGAGGTGCTTCTCCAGCGCTTTGCGACGGCGGAGCCTATTCTCGCAGTGATGCAATGGCTGTTGATTCCCACTTTGATGGCAGTGGGGTTTTTCTGGCTGTGGCGGCGTTCGCAAAAACAGGGATTGTCGCCTGCTGCGATGGTTTTGGGTTTTGCACTGCTGTCGCCGGTGATCCGGTGATCGCGCTGATTCACCAACAGTTCACCTCACTGTATTTCTATTATTGGTATCTCAGCTACGCATTGCCTTTGATCATCGCTGCGGTGGCGATTGGTCTGCATACGCTGGTGGATCCTTTGATCCAGAAAAAAACAGCCAAGTCTTATATTCTGGGCCTAACCCTGATGGTTGGATTTCTCACGCTTTTTTCATGGCAGACGAGTTCATGGACAGGACGTTCGGGACGCATTGCACGGGCGGTAGATTGGCCGATTAACGAGAAGGGGGTCGCCGAGGTGGAATTTCGCCGTGGAAGCAGTCTCTGGATCGCGACCAAAGACGGTCAATCGATCCGTGTGCGTGATGCGTATGAAGCGAACGGTCGGCCGCGGGTGGGGAGGTGAGCGCGTTATATTAAGGGGTTTTTAGTTCGCAGCTCTGGGAATCTGCTGAAATCCTGGTCAATCGTCCACAGTTCGTTGACTCCATTGGTCAAGCAACAGGAGGCGATTCGAGCGTCGTGGATCATAGGGCCAATTATTTTGCTTTTTTGAGCTAAGCTCATTAGATCCTCGATGTTGTTTGCTGATTCTGTGATGATGCGGAGATTGGGAGCTTCTTTCCAGGCGGAAATTTGGTCAGCTGCTTGAAAAGGAGTCGAAGGGGTGTTCCAAATCTTAGAGTGGGTTGAGATGCCGTAAAATTCCACCAGGCTGTGAAAACAAATGCACCAGGGGGTACTGTTTTCTGCCAGCTCGCGAAGGCATTCGTAAGCTTCCGTGTGTAATGAGGCGTCGATTCGGTGTGCATGCACCAGAATGTTGGTATCGAGAGCAATCATGCTTGAAAGTCAAAATCTCGCCCAGCATTTAGGTGCTGATTGATGGTTTGGTCGGAGATGATTGATTCTCCGGCATTTCCAACTGAAGCATCCCTTAGCCGGAATGATTTTTTTTCTGCAGATAGTTCTTTTTCTAATGCAGTGATGACCAGTGACCGGAAGGTCACTTTTTTATTAGCAGTGTGAAATTTGATCCGTTTTATCAAAGTATCAGGAAGGTCTACCGTTGTCCTCATGCATAAAAGCATAATGCGTAATATGCTTTTATGCAAATGGAATGAATCGGCAGGTTTTTGAGTGAGGGAAGGGAGGAGTTTAAGTTTATGTTAAAAACTTAAACTTGAACGCGTGCTAATATTTATTTCACCATTTAATAAGGGTGAATTAGCTGTATAACGTAAATACCAATCACAGCATCACCTTTTTGCCGTCGTTTCTCGCCGACTCGTAGATTGCACAGATGAGGGCGACGGCTTTGCGGGCTTCGTGGCCGTCGATGCGGGGGGGCTGGCCGTTACTGATCGCTTGCACGACGTCTTCAAAGTTGAGCTGGTGACCGGTGAAATTGATCGCAGTGGGATCGTTGGCGCCAAGTCCGTCGGCGACTTCTGATCCTTGCATCATGGTTTTTTTGATCTCGGCGTCTTCGGGTTTTTCTTCGGCGAAATCCCAACAGCGGAATTGCTCGTCGGCGAGGAAGACCGAACCTTTTTCGCCGCAGATGTCGACTTCGGCAGGGTGGCCAGTCGATGACCAGCAGGAGGTGGATCCCTGGATCACACCGCGGGCTCCGTTTTTGAATTCGAGAATGGCGACAGCGGTGTCTTCGACTTCGATGTCGGTATGGGTCAGACAGGCGACGGTGGCGCAGACGGACTTGACGTCTCCGGCGAGGTAGATGAGCTGGTCGATGAGGTGGATGGACTGGTTCATCAGTGCGCCGCCGCCGTCGAGTTCCCAGGTTCCGCGCCAGGCACCGGAATCGTAATAGGCCTGGTCGCGATACCATTTGGTGTAGGCGTCGCACATAGTGAGTTGGCCAAAGCGCTCGTCATCGACGGCTTTTTTGAAGGCGTCCATGGCAGGGTGGAAGCGGCGGTTGAAGATGCCGGCGAGGGTCACGCCAGCGTCGTCACAGGCGGCGATCATCTGGTCGATGCGCTCGGGTGTGACTTCGAGGGGTTTTTCGCAGATGATATGTTTGCCGGCTTTGGCAGCGGCGATGGCGGGCTCGAGGTGCGCTCCGCTCGGAGTCGCGATGGTGACGATTTCGAGTTCCGGGTCGGCGAGGAATTCAGCGAGATCGGAGTAGTTCTTGCAGCCGAATTCGTCAGCGAGCGCCTGGTTTTTTTCCGGGCTACGTCCGAAGATGCTGTGAAGTTCTCCGCCGTCCATGGCTTCGATGGCCTTGGCGTGGAATTTTGCGATCATGCCGGAGCCGATAATGCCGAATTTCATAGGTGTCATGGGTATGGATTGAAGTGGGTGATTTGTTTTTTAGGAAATTATACTACACGACGAAAAAAATCATAACCACCGAGTTCACTGATCCCGCGTCCGCGGGGCTGATTGGAAAGAAGAGTGGAACCGCGGATTGCGCGGATGAGCGCGGATAAGAAATGAATTATATATATAATAGCGGATCAGTCTTTGGCGATGAGTTGGGCGTCAGCTTTGGCTTTGGCGGTTTTTTTCAAAAAACCAGCCAGGCCGAGGATGAAGAGTATTACCAAAATGCCAATGCCGATTTGGCCGTAAAGTCCTTTGCCGTTAAGAACCCAAACCGATCCTGCGGTGGCGATGACGGTGGAGATGGTCATCAGGATGTTCCATTTGAGCGCTTGGGCACCAGTGGGTTTGGCGTCGCCGAGCAGGGTTTTGGAGTTCATCAAAAGCAGGAAGGTGAAGTAGGCGATGGGGATCATCGCGCCACCGATCACTGAGGTTGGAATGGCCAGTGCAGCTTTGGAACTGGCGTTGCTCCACAGGAACATCGGTCCGAGAAAACCACCGATCCCTGCGATCAGGGCTCCGGTGAGGTGGATGGTGCGATTGCCGGGTTTGCCGAGCATTTCACAGAGAGTGAAGCCGTTGATTAACATCAGAATGATGATGGTCGAAACCGCCATGCCGAGCACGCCGATGCCAAATACGGTTTGGGAAATGGTTTCACCAGCGAGTGGTTTGAGGGCGTTGGCGAGGTTGAAATTGTCGCGTTTGGCGAGCATGGCGGCGAGCTCACGATCAGCCTTGGGAAGGGCGGTGCGTGCAGCGGCTTTGGCGGCGTCGTCCATGGCAGCAAATTTAGCTCCGTCTTCGGCTTTCAGTCGGGCATCGACGACTTTATTATAAGAGCCAGCCATTTCGGGTTTCACGCTGCCGTCGGCGTTGAGCACATCATCATACTTGGTATGGAACTGTGATGCTGCGGCGATGACCACACAGGTGGTAGCGAGCACGAAGGGAACGATCAGGCCAATGGAAAGGTCAAAAATAGCCAGAGTGCGGTGGGGTTTACCCCAGCCTTTTTTCAGCATCGAATAAGGAAGCAGGAAGGTCATGTTGATACCGACAGCGGTGCCAAAGGCGGTCATCATGATGTCGCGCTGGTCGGAAGCAATTTTGCCAGTCCAGAAATCGCTGAACGATCCAGTGGCGGCGATAGCGGCGTCAAAAGTCGGGGCTGGTTTGCCGAGTAGGGAAGGGTCGGGGATCAAGCCTTTGAACACCGCACCCCAGTTGAGTTGGCCGTTGACACTGAGGGCGACAACCACTCCGAAAAACGAAATGACAACCACTCCGACGAGAACCTTGAGGATGAGTTCGAACAGTTTGATGCCTTTGTTGCCACTTTCGTAGAATACATTGATGATCAGGGCTCCAATCAGTAGAACCGCGCAGATGATGGTGGTGGATAGGGTGCTGTTACCGACAGAAGGCATCAGGTTTTGCTGAATGGCTGCCGTGCCGAGGGCAAACTGCGGCATGCACCAGACGATGTTGGCCATCAGGGTGGCGATGATCCATGCCCAGCCGAGTACCGGGCTGACATGTTGTTTGATCGCTTGGAAAGGGCGTTGACCGGTGGATAAAGTGACGTAGGAAATTGCGCTGAGCATGATGACACCGAGGATCATCGCCAGTGGTTGCAGCCACATCATGTTGTAGCCCATGAATACGCCGAGATAAAGAGCGCCTGCCAGAGAGCCTCCGCCAAGTGTGATCGCGCCTTGTAGCCAACCGGGACCGCTTTTTTTGGTGTAATACCCTAAGCGTGAGGTGAAGGGTTTTTGATTGAGCGCCTCCAGTTCGGCGATTTCGTTATTGAGAGAGTCGTTGTTGTCCATTTTTACTAAGGCTGGGCTTTTTGGTCGTGCTGTGGGCGGATTGTACGGGCGGGCGGGCCTGAGTCAAGGACGGGACATAATTGACAAGGGACAAGGGACAAGGGACAATGGATGGCAATTGTGACTGATATTTACAGGGCGGGAACGTTATAAGATGAAGATTTCTGTGATCATCCCTACCTTGAATGAGGCGGCAAATCTTGCTCTGGTGTTGGAAGCGCTGGATTCGGGAGAAAAGCGGGGAAACGAGGTGATTGTGGTGGATGGGGGAAGTGAGGACGAGACGGAATTCATTGCCAAACAGGGGGGAGCCAAAGTCATCAATTGTTCACCCGTCGGTAGGGCGAGGCAGATGAATCGCGGGGCGGTAGAGGCTCAGGGAGAGGGATTGTTTTTTCTACATGGAGATACGGTGGTGCCGGACGGGGCACTGGATTTGATCACCGACGTTTTTCAGAATACTGCGGCGGTAGGAGGAGGTTTTATCCGTGAGTTTGATTCGGATTCCTGGTGGCTTAAATGGACTTGTCGTCTGGCTGAATGGCGCAGCGAACAGGGGGGGGTGTTTCTGGGGGATCAGGGGATATTTGTGAGGCGTGATGTTTTTGAAAAGTTAGGAGGCTTTGATGAAACATTGCAGCGTTGTGAAGACCTGCGGTTTTCAATGGAAATGCGGGAGCAGGGAACGGTGGTGGCTTTGCGTCCCGCAGTGATCAGTTCGGCGCGACGATTTGAAAAGCTGGGGCCGGTTCGGACGACTTTGCGGGATGCTTGGTTGGCGGCGAGGGAGATGAGTGTTTTGAAGAGGAGTAAAAAATGAAATGGATGATGGATAGGTGTGATTGACTGAGAATCGAACAAACGAGGTTATTCAAGGTAGTGCCGCCACCCTCAACTCCATCTTGTGATTGATTGTGCGGTTATTGAAGCAGAAACGACCTCCCCTTTTATCCAGTTTATGGGATTTTGGCAAAGGCAATTTGCGTGATGACAGAGGCGTTGGTCGAGCCCAGTTTTTAAACTAGTCGTTGCTTTTATTTCGCGTAATCTTCCACACGTAATCCATATTCGGGCATGTCGGGTATCATGATGTCTTCCAGCCAGGCTTTGAATAAGGGGGTGAGCTTCTGGCCGCTGATCTCATTGGCAATAGTGATGAAGTCATCGGTTCCAGCATCACCATTACCGTGTTTCTTTAAATACTCTTTTAGAATATCAAAAAACACATCATCACCAACTTTTAGGCGTAAACTGTGAATGGCTAGGGCTCCTCTTGTGTAGGTGCCTCCTCCGTAAATATCATCAAGGGAGCTTACTTTGCGAGGGGCTTTTGCCAGCAGCGATACCATGTCTTCAAAGCTACGCGAATCTTTCGCGAGTGGTTTGCCTTCTAGGATGGCGAGGAAATGCCTATTTTTACCCATCGTGAGGTTGAATGCTGAAAATGAAATCTCATTCAATGCTGCATTCAGATGATAGCTGGAAATTCCCGTTTCAGGCACTTGTTCAAGTGCTTTTTTGAGCTCTTCTGGATTGGTTTTCCCATTGGTGCCGAGGTTGATGAGTGATTCCACATCGGCGACATTCATTGTTCGTTCTTTTATTTCAAAAAATTGAAGTAGTTTGTCGAGTCCGGATTTAGAAAAGTGCTGGATGCCCATCATCGATTCGAAACTACCTTTCACCCATTCTTTCATAAAGGATTTATCTTTGTGTTCCATCCAGAGTGCTGCCGCGTAAGTCGCAAACCCTTCTTTCAGCCAATTCTCTTTCCAGTCGCTTAGAGAGACCAAATTGCCGAACCATTGATGGGCGATTTCATGGGCGATCTTGGTTTCACTAACAGGAACACCAAAAGTTGATCGAGTCTGGGTTTCGAAAGCCAGCGCACTCTCGCCTTTCATCACGACTACTCCAGCGGTCTCAAAGGGGTATGCTCCAAATCTTTTGGAGAAAAATTCCATTATTTCATTCTGAATGGCAAAAGTCTCTCTGTTTTCAGCACTGATAGCTTTGTCGAAGTAATTAAAAACAGGAACACCGTTTTTAGTCTTTGAAATTTCTAAGTCAAAATGACCAATGTGAAGCATTGCCAAATAGCTGGCTAAAGGTTCTCTGGTTGAGAAATGATACGTGGCACTGCCGTTATTAATTTCCTTTTTTCCGGGAGTTCCATTTGCCACGACATCGTAGGATTCAGGAACTGTAATGTGAAAATCGTAAGTGGCCTTGTCTCTGGGATGATTGTTACACGGGAACCAGTTCTTGCTAGCTATAGGTTCGCCTAGGGCACGGATCCCAATA
>JAADHD010000085.1 GCA_013152075.1 Verrucomicrobiota bacterium
ACTCCTCTTGAAATTGTCAGTAAGATTATCCTGCGCTATGGAAATCGATTGGCTTTCTGAGGAACAAACCGCTCTAAAAATTTGAACTCAGCATATGGCACGAAACGATATGGTCCTTTGCTATTTTGCGTTCCCGAGGTTCCTGTTCGGCGCAGACTTCCTTAGCGTACAAGCACCGGGTCCGAAAACGACATCCTGAAGGAGGATTGATGGGGCTGGGGACATCGCCCTTAAGAATAATCTGCTCCCTTTTTATCGTCGGATCGGGGATTGGCACAGCGGATAGAAGAGCCTGGGTGTAAGGATGAGCCGGGTTTTCGTAGAGTTCGTCAGTTCCGGCCATTTCCACGATCTTGCCGAGATACATGACTGCGACTCGATTGGAGATGTGCTTGATTACGCTCAGATCGTGGGCGATAAAGAGATAGGTTAGGCTGAACTTTTCTTTCAGATCTTCCAAGAGATTGATGACTTGCGCCTGTATTGATACATCGAGAGCAGAGACGGCCTCATCGCAAACGATTAGTTTGGGTTTGAGTGCCAGGGCTCGAGCGATGCCGATACGCTGCCGTTGGCCCCCGCTGAATTCGTGCGGATAGCGATCACGGTAGCTGGGGTCTAGCCCGACTGTCTCTAATAGAAAAGCGACCTGCTCGTCGTTTTCTTTGCCTTTGGCGATGCCATGGACTAATAAGGGTTCCCCAATGATCTCGCCGATTGTCACTCTGGGATTGAGTGATCCATAAGGGTCCTGGAAGATGATCTGCATGTGACGCTTGATATTTCGCATGTCCGCCTGGCTCAAGCGGGAGATATTGCGGCTTTCAAAGAAAATTTCGCCTTCGGTTGGATCATAAAGCCGCAAAATCAGACGGCCGACCGTCGTTTTACCGCAGCCTGATTCTCCAACCAGCCCAAGAACCTCTCCTTTCTCAATGATGAAGCTCACGCCGTCGACCGCTTGGACGTTTCCCACAATCTTCGAAAAAATTCCGGCGTAAATCGGAAAATACTTTTTTAAACCTTTAACTTCCAGCACGTCTTCAACTCCTGTCAGCAACAAAAATCATGTTGTAGTCTCGGTGCACATCTCCGTGTCAGCGTAGAGGAAGCATCGCACCAAATGGCTGGGTTCAATTTGATACAGAGGAGGTTCCTCGGTTTTGCATCGTTGCATTGTATATTGACATCGTGGATGAAAACGGCATCCGGTGGGAAAATCAAGTGGATTGGGAACCATTCCTGCTATTGCCTCCAATCGTTTCCCGCGCTTATCTATGAGTCGTGGGATAGAATTCTGCAACCCCTGAGTGTAGGGATGGGCCGACTTCTTGAAGAGGGTGAACACGTTCGCATATTCAACCGCTTTTCCCGCATAGGCAACCACTACTTCATCGGAAACTTCGGCAATGACCCCGAGATCGTGGGTGATCATCAGCACCGACATGCCGATCTTTTCTTTTAAGTCATTGATAAGGCGCAGAATCTGAGCCTGGATAGTTACGTCAAGAGCGGTGGTGGGTTCGTCGGCGATGAGCAGCTTGGGACGACACGCCAAAGCCATGGCGATCATTGCCCGTTGCCGCATCCCTCCGCTAAGCTGATGAGGATAATTTTCAGCCCGTTTTTCCGGCGAGGGAATCCCTACCATGGCCAGCATTTCAATGGCTTTTTCCCAAGCGCTCTTCTTGGACATTTTCTCATGTGCCGTGACAGATTCCATGACCTGATTGCCGATGGTGTAAACAGGATTCAAAGATGTCATCGGTTCCTGGAAAATCATCGAAATCTCGTTGCCGCGTATGGTGCGTATTTCGGCAGGGGATTTTTGTAATAGATCTCCACCTTAGAATAAAATCTTTCCTTCCGTGATTCGGCCGGGTGGCGAAGGTACCAGTTGCAAGATGGAAAAGGCGGTAACGCTTTTGCCGCATCCTGATTCGCCAATGAGACCTAAAGTACTACCGTGTTTTATGGTGAGGTCCATCCCGTCAACGGCCCGAGCCACCCCTTCTTCCATAAAAAAGTAGGTCTTCAGATTTTGAATTTCCAATAAGATGTCGTTCAAGATCCCGTCACTCCTTCCCGTAGGCCGAGGGACTATGTTCCCCTCAACTTGGGGTCAGTCATGTCTCGAACACCGTCTCCCAGCATGTTGAACGACAAGATTGTGATCAAAATGCTGAGGCCTGAATAAACTGAAATCCAAGGGGCGTTGATCAAGACATCCACGCCCTGTTTGATCATGTTTCCCCAAGTGGGGGTAGGCGGTTGTACCCCCAGGCCGATAAATGCCAGGTTGGCTTCCAGGCGGATGGCGACACCGACCCACAAAGTGGCCGCAACCAGGAGTTCTCCTAGAATATTCGGGAAAATATGGCGTCTCAGAATCCTTGGTACTCGAACCCCGACGGCCTGGGCCGCCAGCACGTATTCGCGTTCAGCGAGAGTAAGAACAATCCCGTGAGCCAGCCGAGCAAATCGAGGAGTCATGACGATACTGATCGTCAAAATGAGATTGCCCAGATTCGCTCCTAATACTGCGGTGATGGCAATTGCCAGGATCAGATCGGGAAAACACATCAGGACATCGATGCCCCGCATAATCAAGTTTCCAACCTTGCCACGGTAGTAGCCAGCTATCAGTCCCAATAGGGTTCCTGCTATCATTCCTAATGATACGGATGATATGCCGATGATCAAAGACACTCGGCTTCCCCAAATGATCCGAGACAAGATGTCTCTACCGAAATCGTCAGTGCCCAACCAATGCTTCACAGAACTGGGGGCTAAGCGCATGTAAGGGTCCTGGCGCAGGGGATCGTATGGCGCCAGCCACGGAGCAAATATTGCTACTGCGAGGATCATCACCGCGATGATACCCCCGATCAGGGCGGTCCTATTGCGAAGAAAAGCAGACCACATTTTTTGCGTTGTTGTCATTCGTTTGGGCATTGTTGATCTACCTGTACTTGATTCGTGGGTCGATGAGACCGTAGACGAGATCAGTAAGCAAGTTGATGATCACCACTATGATGGCATAGATCACCATGACGGACTGTAAGGTGATGTAGTCGCGCTGTTTGATGGCGCCCACCATCAGCTTCCCCAATCCGGGGCGTGAAAAAACGATTTCCACCATTACCGACGATCCAATGAGAACTATGGCATAAAGACCACCGAGGGCGACAATGGGAATGAGAGCATTACGCAGTACATGTTTATAGAGCACGACCCGTTCGAGCAGTCCCTTGGCCTGAGCGGTGCGTACGTAGTCTTCACGCAGGGCATTCAAGATCGATGACCGGGTCATGCGGGTGATATAAGCGGTCATCAGCAATCCCAAGGTGAAAGATGGGAGGAACAGATGGCGCAGATTGGAAGCCAAATCGCTGAACTCACCGGCACCGACCACCGGGAATAGAGGAAATTGGATGGAAAAGACAAGAATAAGAAGAATACCAAGGTAAAAAGCAGGGACCGATAGACCAAGCAATGAAAAGATGCGGTTGAAATAGTCCACGAAAGTATTCCGTTTAACACCGGCTGAGATCCCTAACGGAATACCAAAAACATACCCGAACATTATCCCAAAGACGGTTAGTTCCAAGGTGTGTGGAAGCACTTTTTTTACTTGCGCAGCCACACCATAGCCGGTGATGGCAGAGGTGCCCAAATCGCCATGGCATAAGTCCCATAAAAAAGTCAGGTACTGTTTCCATAAAGGGTCATTAAGTCCCAGTTTGATGCGCAAGGCATCAACGGCTTCCTTGGTGGCATAATCTCCCAACGCGGCAACCGCAGGGTCGCCGGGAAGTACGCGAACCACAACAAAAACGAGAGTTAAGACGATGAAAAGAATCGGGATACTTTGCAGTATCCTCCGGACAGAATATTGAAACATACGGTTCTACACCTGTTTTCATGCATTTTCTGATCGGTATTGGCAACACTCAAAGCTGAACTCAGCACGCAAATTGAAAGGCTTTAATGAGCCAACAGCAGGAAAGGTGGAGCATTTACCCGCCGGTGGTTGGATTTACGATGTCAACAGCGTGCTTCAATGTGGGATGGAGGTTTATCTCTGAGCAGCATGGTTTTCCTCTCTCCCCTGTGCCTTCCCGTTTGTTCAAGCATCGGCTGTTTTTCCGCGGGGAGAGAGAAAGATGTTTTAATGGGCCAAGATCCGCGTCTTTTCCGTAACCTGTGGGGAATAGGTTTGCCAACTAAAGATTAGAGGATGACCGAGATCCACATAAGATTTCATCGGAAAAGCATACTTGAGACGAATAATGGGAATAGCGGCCACATCCTTTAGTAGCTGGATTTGAGCCTTTTTCCAAAGAGTAGCTTGTTTTTGGGCATCCAGTTCCCAGCGTGCGCTTTCAATGAGCTTGTCGATGGAATCGATTTTGCCGTTACCATTGGCATCCACAGTGCCGTAGTGGGAGAAATTGGTATCAGGCTTCTTCCCGGTTACGACCGTGGAATCAGAATGGAAAAACCGGGTGAGAAAGACATCTACATTGGGACGCCAGCAGGCGTAATAGACCAGCGGGCTGGCATCTTTTCGAATCAAGGTATGAAAAGAGGAATGGTCAACAACCTTGAGATCCAGATTGATCCCTGCCCGTTTGACCTGAGCTTGGATGGCCACCATCGGCTTGCGGTAACTCGTGGCCAGTTCACTGATAATCGCTTGAGTTCTAAAGCCTTTTGGGAAACCGGCTTGCTTCAAAAGGGCCTTCGCCTTTTCCACATTGTCATCGTAAATAACGCCCGCTTTCTGCGCCTCAGCTTTGGTTAGAGCCCCGGGTGCAGGAGGAGCCAGAGCACCACTGTAGATTGGTTCCGCCAGGCTTTCACCCATGAACGCCGCTACCTGACTTCGGGAAACAGCATACGCAAAGGCCTTGCGCACGCGAAGATCATCAAACGGTTTTTTAGTCATGTTGAAGTGGAGAAACTGGACTTCACAGGGACCAAAGGTTTGAACCTTGACCTTGGGAAAAGTCGCTATTTTTTTTACCCATTTTGCTTCATTAAGACCTTCGATAATATCCAACTCACCGGTACGCAAACCGAACTCGCGGGAAGTGACATTGGGCATGTAGCGAATAACCACCCTTTCGAGGATGGGTTTGCCGCGGAAATACTTATCATTTCGGACCAGTACCGTTTTCTGTTGAGGTTCGTAAGATTCGAACTTGAAAGGACCAGTCCCGATGGGATGGGTTTTAAACCAGTCACTTCCTTGCTTTTCAATCGCCTTCTTGCATACGATGAAGCCACCGGCGTAGTTGGCGAATTTTGCCAAAAAGAGCGGTTTTGAGAGGGCCTTTTCGGTGGTGATTTGGACTGTATACCTGGCCAACGCCTTGACACTGATCCCAGCGTATTCGCCGGCATAGGAGGAATACTCAGGATTGGCCGCGCGTTGCAGTGAATACACCACGTCATCAGAGGTCATTTCGTAACCAGATGAAAATCCAGGAAACGGGTGAAAAAAGACCCCTTTTCTCAGGTGAAAAGTCCATCTCTTGAGGTCATTAGAAACCTCCCATGATTCAGCCAGATCGGGTTCGATTCTGACCTGATTCCCCGGGGAGTATCGAACGAGACCGTTAAAAACAGGATCCACTGTGCTGCGGTCCACCGTAGTTGTTGCCCGGTGTGGATCAAGGCTTTTGGCATCGCCCGCATCGAAGGCAATTTTCAATACCTGTTTTTTGGCTAACTGGCTTCCAAACCCAGTCGTTGGTATCAACACAAAGGCCAGAAAGACGGCAAATAGAGCAAACAATGATTTTCTGAACATTTGAAACCCTCCTGTTTTTCTAAAGATTGCGTGATGAATACCCTACGGACAACTTACACTGCTTTAAGCGACAAGAGTTGATGTTAGTGTATTCTTCTCAATAAATCGGGGAAGACATATCATTATACCACTTTTATCAGTCTTGTCCAAAATCGATTTTTCCCATAGGCAGGTGGACGGGATGTTCTCGGAGCGGCGTATTTTGTCAGTACGCTTCGCTACTGACTCCCCACCTTTCAGGTGGGTCCCCGGTTTGGCCCTGAATCAGGACAGATGAAGGGCCAAAATCCCGCAGTGAGCGGAGCCATGGCCTCCGGCCCGGAGGGACGGCGAAGCGAACGAAGCGAAGAGAATATGCCGTCTCCCTGCCGCTCTCCATTAAAATGACAACCTGAAATGGAAAATACGACTTTAGTGTGTTAACTCGCTGAAATTATTAGACCCAGAGGCCCAGGTCAAAGAACCGATTTATTTTGGACAGCGGTGCACTTTTATAGAATATTAAAAATATATGTCAAGGGATTTTTGCGATATTTCATGGACTTGTGTTTTGTCCGTGAATTTTTGATGTTGTTATTGGTGCCATTTCTTTGAATAATTAATACTATATTTGAGACCGATTTGTATAAAGATAACGGAATTATA
>JAADHD010000210.1 GCA_013152075.1 Verrucomicrobiota bacterium
TCTTTTGCTTGCACGGCTATCCATGCCTCCGCCGTATTTTTGCACATTTTACCCTGCACGACTTCACGGACAAATTGTCCGATCAATGTCCGGTAACGGAGCCGAAAGGGATCGGGGTCACCCAGGGATTGACGGATCGCAGAGTAATGCGCGCAGGAACGCTGGTAGGCCCACACAAATACATCGCGCAGATATTCGACCCGGTTCAGTTCATACACCCCAATCAGCCCGCCGATGTAATCTTCCTGGGACACATCGATGAAAGACAGTGGACAGAGATTGTGTTTTACCAAGGGAATGTTGGCCGCCAATCTTGACACGCGTTTGTTCACGTCCTCGAAAGGTTGCAGGTAAGGTAAATGCACCATCACAAAGAAAGCCTGCTCAAAAGGGTCTTCAATAGCTTCCGCTTTATTGAGAATCTGGATGAATTGTTCTTCGATCGCTTGAGGCACTGCCAGAGGATGGTAAACCGTTCCCCCAATGCCTACGCCTAAAGAACGCAGACGGCCACAAGCCGCTGGGTTGGATAACAGATTGTCGGCGAGCAAGGCATGCAGGTTACAAACCGTGTAACGGTTGAATCCGATTTCGGCAGCTTGGTCAGCCAGCATTTCGATGGCCGCTTTGTGATTGAGAATCATCTGAGTCTCCTCAGCATTTTTACCATTGGCAGTTTCACCGTGTTCCACCAGGCACTGGGTTTCCAGCAGGGAGTAAGTGTTGCCCTCGAGGCGACTTGAGTTCCAGGATAAATCGATCAGCAGACGATCCATCACTTGGCGGAGGTAAGTTCCCGCTGGCAAATCACAGATTCCCACTTGCCCCATTTCAGCCAGTTTGCATCTAAGCTCTGGTGACAGATAGGCATCAGTGTTGGGTTGGTAACACTCCAGAAATTCAGATTGATAACCAACCGGAGTGCGAGCCGTTACGGACCGGGTTACCGATTCTCGAATCTCAATTGCCTCAGGAGACAGCCAATCCGGTTCTTCTGCACAGAGAGGAGTTTCCCTCAAAAGAGTTTCCTGTGTCGTTTTTACAGGAAGCACATAACGCCGCCCACGACCTTCACCCTCAGGCACAAGGCGTTCTTCATCGATCAGCTGATTAAGCCGACGTTGCAGAGTGCGTTTGGTGAAATCTAGCTCAGGCATTTTCATCAATTCGCTTACCGAGGCCCCATCAGGGCGAAGCCTCATTGCCTGGATGATGGAATCGAGCTCTTGCGGTGGAATTTTAAGTGGCATGATTAAGTCCATTAGTGGCATGATATAACTAAACGTGCCATATAGATTGCTTAGTATGGCACAATAGCTTAAATGTGTCACTTAATATGGCACGAATATCATTTATGTGGCACGATTAGGGGGATCACCAGAGTTTAGAGTCACAATGTGGCACGGGGGATTGTAATAGACCAAATTGAGGCTAGATGTGAGAACCCCAATTTTTATGACCCTGCTACGTGTAGGAGTATTTTTCTTTTCTTCATGCCAGTCCGCTCCGAACGATCCAAGCCTTCCCGTTTCTGGGCTCCTGATTTCCCGCTTTCTCCACGTCGATTCCGTATTTTTTACGGATGGTATATTCTGGCAATTGCAACGGTTGGGGTGGTTTTCAGTATTCCAGGTCAGACGATGGGCTTCAGTGTTTTTACCGACGTGTTGATTCGAGAACTTGGATTGACCCGGGTTCAATTGAGTCTCGCATATTGTCTGGGGACGGTTGGGAGCGGCTTGACGTTGCCATGGTTGGGGACAGTGTTCGATCGACTGGGTGCCCGGCGAATGATTGTCTATGCGTCCATGGCGACTGGGCTGACACTTTATTATCTGAGTCTATCACGAGTTCTTCTGGAAACGATAACGTCGATTATCCCCACCGCTTCCCGTGTGGTCATTGCGTTCTGTCTGATCACGTTCGGATTTTATCTCATCCGTGCAGCCGCGCAGGGAGTGTTGACGATGTCGTCAAGGAACGCCGTGGGAAAGTGGTTTGAAAAACGCAGGGGTCTTGTGTTTGGTATTAATGGAGCGATCACCGCTTTCGCATTTTCATTCGCTCCCCGAGGCCTTGATTTTCTCAGGGAAAATTATGGTTGGCAAGGGACTTGGGTCTTGTTGGGAACCCTCAGCATTTTTGTTATGGCAGTTTTGGGTTGGTTGTTCATTCGCGACAATCCGGAAGAGTGCGGGCTTGAAATGGACGGTGGATGGGAACCAAAAGTGAAGCCCGGTCACAAGCCACATAGCGATACCATCACCAGAAGGGATTACACCCGCAAGGAAGCTATATCGACCCGATCATTCTGGATCTTCAACCTGTCGTTTTCTTTTTTCGCGCTTTTCTCAACGGCATTCACTTTCCATATCATGTCGATCGGTGGTGAGAATGGTTGGGGGAGGGAAGCCATTACCGGACTGTTTGTGCCGATGGCGGTATTGAGTGTGCTGGGGAATTTGCTAGTGGGATGGCTGAGTTCTCGTAGCCATATCAAGTATTCTTTGGTGGGCATGAATCTGGCAGCTCTCGCAGGCGTGATTGGAACGATATATCTGACGACAAAAGTGGGCACATTGGCCTTTGTCATTGGCAATGGACTTTGTGGTGGAGCATTTACTGCGCTGGTGGGGATTTTTGCACCTCGGTTTTTTGGACGCGAACATCTAGGCGCCATCAGTGGCCTGACGATGTCCAGCATGGTAGCGGCCAGCGGAATGGGGCCGATTATTTTCAGCTTGTCGCTTTCGATGACCAAAAGCTACGTCCCTATTCTTTGGGCTTGTGCACTGCTTCCGCTATTGCTGTCAGTCGTCGCGTTTTGGGCGAATAATCCACAGCTCAAGGAGGAAATCACTCCAAAATGATGACGATGCCAATACCGGCCTCCCAGGAAGAGGGGTCGATTTCCACGTCGGCGATTCCCGCAGAGACGCGAACGGGATCGACCCAGCGATAGGAACTACGGGTTTCGAGTAGTACGCGTCCATCTCTTTTCAGAGGAAGCCTGATGGTCAGACCGCTGTAAAAGCCAAGCCTGACCGGGGTTCCGCTATCGCGCCACTTTTGTCGCATGACGGGGTTGGATCGCCCTGCTTGATACCAGTTTACCGTGTTCGACAGATCATAATTGATGATGTTGACCGTCGTGCCTCCAGTGAGGAAAACATCAAAGGGGCCTATTTCCCGGCCAATTTCAAAACCAAGCGGAATTTCATTCAAACTTACGTCGAGGTCTGCACGGCTAAGCGCGTAGAAGCGAGTGGTGGCACTAGTTGATTCTTTTTGGCTCTGGCGAGGAGGTCGATAATTTGAGCTTCCAAAAGGCGGGGGTTGGAACAGCAGTGAGGGATCAGTGACGATGACCTGGTTCGGACCGCTGATTACACCTGGAATGGAGAGCGGGGATGAAGAGTCCGAGAGGTAATCGTATTGATAGGTGTAATCGGTACGCCTTTCGGTAACATTCAGCTTGGCCACATACTGGTTGCCCGAGCTATGATTGGTGCGAATGAAGCTTCCCCCTGTAACAAAATTGATAAGCAAACTGTCAATTTGATGGATGTGGTAGCCTAATTGGAAATAGGCACCGACGCCGATGTCTGTATCTGAAACATTTACACTGCGTTGATCGAGAGTGCTGAGGTAGCGGAAATTGTCAGTTTGGAAAGAAAGGATTCGGCTGCGCAGTGTTCCCCCGCCCACCAGATTCTGATCGCCTTGCGAATGCGGCGATATTTGCGAGTTAGAGGAAACATATCCGCCCGCGCCTCCGGAGTTGGCTGCCGGAGGAGTATTCGGCCCAACAAATCCATTGTCGTAGCGCACAGTATTGGAGCCTCCCCGGTAGAGTCCGACATTCCCTCTTCCTGATTGTTGGTTGATGTATCGTCGCCAGTCGAGCGTGGTCTGGCGACCATCGAGTTGAAACCCGGCATTGATGGAGCGGGTGGTGGTTCCAAAGTTGACGAAAAATCGGTATTTTTCTACGTGGTAAAATAAGGTGACAGGATTTTGAGGGTCATAATTCTCCGGCTCGGGAGTGAACTCTTCCTGCGCTTTGGCGTTGGGAAGAGGAGCGATGCTGTAACTTAGCAGCAAGCTTGCCAAGAGGGAGCGGGAGAATGCGTTTTTCATAGGAAATAGAGTTACGAGATAGCAAGAATTGGCTATTTAATCCGCTTTGTCAATCCGCTTCAATAGGGCTTAGCTGATCCGTAGTCCAGCAACGATGGGAGCCTACTTTAGTCTGTGATTGATTACAAAAGGAGCGAAGGGGATCAGGGAGGCGATGAAAACCAACACGGCGCGGCTGAACCGGATCGACCCGGTGATCAACCCTTGAAAAAGGAGCCCGCAAAGAATGATGAACAGAAGGCCGTGCGCCCAGCCTACATATTTCACCGCGAGGGGCAAGTCCGCCAAGTATTTCAAAGGCATTGCTACAAAGAGCAATAACAAAAACGAAACCCCTTCGACCAGAACGGCGATGCGGATTCTGTTCGAAGTAGTGGATTCATTCATGAATACATCGGCATGCTGTTGGGGATGCTTTGGCTTGAATTAGAAAATGATTCCGATGCCGACTCCGCTTTCCCATGAGGATACGTCGATCTCCACGTTGGCGATACCAGCGGAGGCACTGATGGAATCCACCCAGCGGTAGGAGCCGTGAGCCTCGGCGTAGATGCGCCCGCTTTTGGTGAGCGGAACTTTGACTTCGAGGCCTCCATAAAGGCCGACTTTTACCGGGCTGCCGCTATCACGCCAGCGCTGTTGGGTGAGAGGGCGGGAGCGACCCATCTGGTACCAGGTGACGGAGTTGGAAAGGTCGTAATCGATGACGTTGAGGGTCGCTCCGCCGGTAAGGAAGATGTCCACTGGTCCGACTTGTCTGCCGATTTCGAAACCAAAAGGGAGTTTCATTGAGGTTTACATCGAGGTCCGCGCTGCTGATGGCGTAGAAACGGGCCGCTGTACGGTCTGAATTCCGTGTAGTTTGCCGTGGCGCTTGAAAACCGGGGATGGTTGCTGCCAAATCGGAATTAATTACAAGGAAACTAAAACCAGTGATCGGACCGGGAAGGGGTCCGAGAGTGCCCGGGGGGAATAAGGCGGGATTAAGGCTTAAATGATCATATTGATAAGTGTAGGTGGTGCGATTTTCTGTCACAGTCAAATTGGCAACATTCTGGTTTCCGGAGCCATGCTTGGTTCTGATAAAACTCCAGCCGGTGACTAAATTGACAATAAAGTGGTCAATAGTGGTGAGATGGTAGCCCATCTGGAGGTATGGTCCTATTCCCAAATCAGAATTCGTAACATTGGAGGTGCTTTGATCCATCGTGCTACGATAACTGAACGTATCGGTATTAAAGGAGATGGTATTGGCGATAAAAAATGGAGTCGGTGAGGGCATGGAAGAAATTTGACCAGCTGAATTTACGTATCCTCCAGCTAATCCCGGTTGTAGACCAAGGCCAGTGAGATTATGAGGCCCGACAAAGCCATCATCGTAACGAACGGTGTTACCGCCATCTCGGTAAAGACCCACATTGCCGCGGCCAGATTGTTGATTGGTATAACGCCTCCAATTGAGAGAAGTCTGTCGACCATTCAGACTGAAGCCAGTATCGATGGACCGGGTAGTTGCTCCGAAACTGAAAAACCACGGGCTGGATTTCTCGAACACAATGGCTTCACTGAGATCTTCAACAACGGTAGCTTTAGGGATGCGCTTAGCTTTAGCAGGATCCGCGGAGCTGGAAAGAGGAAAGCTTGCTCCTCCGATCAGAAAGCAAGCCAGAAGTGCACGCAGATGGAATTTCAACATTGGTATTTTGTATTGGTTAATTCCCCAAAGTAATAGGAGACGGATTGTAGTTGTCAATAATGTTGCTATTTCTAAAATTAGAGATGGTTTAACTACTTGGACTACTTCTTGTCTGCCACTTTCATGGCTTTGTTCATGATGCTTTCCAGCGTGATGGGTTTGCCTCCTTGGCGTTTGCTTTCATCAGCGGCTTCCATGAAAGCGAGGATCTCTAGGGTTTCGGCTTCGCTTACCGGTGCTGTGCCGCTTTTGAAAAATTTGCCGATTTCGACTATTAACGGGGCATACCCATCGAAGCCGCCACCTTGCACGATTCCCTTGGTGCCAAACACGGTGGCTCCGTAACCGCGTTTGCCATCACGGATTCCGCGAAAACTTCCGATGCGGCCGTCTTTCCAGATGCCAACCGCAACATCCGTGCCTTCGGTGTGGATGCGGGTGACGGACTGACAGCCTTGTCCCATGATGGTGAACAGGGGTTCGACGCCGTGGATGCCATACCAGAAAAAGTCAGGGTGATTGGGTTCGGTTTTGCAGGGGCTGTAAACTTCGGCACCGGTGATTTCACCGAGTTTGGGATCCTTGTGAATGTTG
>JAADHD010000006.1 GCA_013152075.1 Verrucomicrobiota bacterium
CTGTTGAAAAAAACAGGCGGAAAGGGGCGTGTCGCAGTGAACGAAATCCTCGTTGCCACCCCTGCTGTTGGCGCTGTTATTCGTGAAGGATCCACGCAAAAGTTGCAGGACATTATTACCGGCGGACAAAACGTAGGCATGCAGTTCATGGACGACGCAATCTGGGCAGAGATGCTTTCAGGCAATGTGGAACCTCTTGAAGCCTACATGAAAGCGATCGATAAATCGCGTTTTGCCGCCGCCCTGCCTCCGGAACATTCCGAACTTGGAAACTCCGGTGGTGGCGGAGAGGAGTAATCAATCCTTCACTTCCCATTTCTCTCCAAAAAACCCTGCTTTGACTACTTTTCCCGGCACGCGGGAAGTAGGCGGTGATTTGACATCGATAACTGCCCAGTCCGGCAACTTGGCGGTCTGACGAGCGTTATTCAAATAGTCGTATTCACGATACGTAAAACCACTGTTGAGCACCACGTAACGATCCGGATTTAACGGATTCGGGAAAATCATTGCCACCGCATGATCGGAAGTCGAGAAAGTTTGCTTGCCAACTTTTATCTCGTCTTTCCCCCAACGAATTGGCAATTTATCGATGATTTTTTTTATCAAAGCATTGCTCGACGGATCCCCCCACAACACCAGGTTACTGTTGGCGATCAATTCCTCGTCCACCTTGTTATCCTCAACCACCCGCGGGCATCACCGCGAAACTGCTGCCTCCAGTGAGTCACCGCGTGATCCATCTCTTTCTTCACCCACTCCCCCACCTTGGAATTCATTGCTTCTCCTGTCGGAGCTACCATCACAAATGAATCCATGAAAGCGTCGTCAATCGGACCTTGAAGATTATGACGCTTTTTTAAACTCGAATCCGATTTACCATCGTCTACCTGCCATTTACCCTTGGCCGTTTTAACAAAATGCACTTTCCACGATCGATCTGATCTTACCTGGGGAGCTTCCAATCCCTGTCCATTAATCTCAACTACCGGCACCTTCACTCCATCCAAGGGGCACTCACCTGGGTCAAATTCCAAAGAAAAAGCCTGAACTCCTTCCGCTTTAACAAAGACCCCATTCGGCCACTCCCACTCAGCATCAACCTGAGCTCTTTTCCAATGTTCACTCATTTCGTCAATCGTCACCCAATTCATACGATTGTATTTGAGCGTCCAAGTTGTCAGCCTTACTACCCTCGGCGTCCTCACCCGTCCCTTGTCAGCAATGATCGCAAGCCGGGATTCTATTTCCGCCAGTGAATCCGGATGGAATTTGTGAGCCACCCCCGGCCCGATGATGTGAACCAAATCCAGGCCAACCTGATCCATGGCTTTCACCATTATATCGGCAGCCTGCTTTTGTTTGTCGATTTCACCACTGTAGGCAATCGTCGGGCAATTGGACAAATTGATCGCCCAATCCGTGCAGTCATACCAATGCCATAAGGTTTTTTCCCAAGGTGTAGGCGTCAGTGTTTCTTTCTGAAAGGTCCGTAAAAAATCCGGTGTCTCGGAAAATCCCGCACCCGGTTGTGCTGCCACCCACTGATCGGCAAAGTGAACCGCAAATTGCCAACAAGCGGCACCACCCATCGAAAAACCTCGAACCAATATACGGTCGTCGTCTATCCGGTAATACTTGCGGGCATGATCCAATGCTTCAAATAAATCCACCTCCCCTGCGAATTTGTTCGCATTGGAGTATCTCCCGTAAGGATGCAACACAATACCATTCGGCGGTTTAATTTTCCCTTTCGAGCGTGATCGCTGATTGATAAACGATAGTTCGCTCAAAGTCTCTCCCCGGCCATGAAACCAAAAATCTAAACGACTAGACGCACTTCCTTCAAACGAATAACTTTCAGGGATCTCCAATCCATATGGTTGCACCGAAGCATCAATCCTGGAACGATAACCTCGCACCACCAAACCCTTCTGCATCAACCAGGGAGCTTTGCGCACTTTCAGATCCTCCGCACGCTTTGACCCCGTTTCCAACAGCGTCTTCGCTGCTGTAAACTCGCCCTTGCGGTGAAACTCCTGATAATCCAGGGCATAACTCACCGCCTTATGATAAATTTCCACGTCCGGCAGTAAGTCCAGCCACTTCGGTTCTTTGGCCAGACTCTTTTTCAAGTCATTAATTTTTCCCCCCAACTCTGCCAAGCCTGCCCTCAACTCCGTCTCCGTTTCCTTAGGAACCTCCATTCCCACCGGAGGAATTCTCCTTACATTTTCAGCTTTATTGTCCGCCGGACCATCTGCCCAAGCCCCCATCGCCGCCATCAAAACAACTGCCCCTGTTAGAAAAATCACTTTAGCATTCATTATCGCTACCCTAAAGTTAAGATATATAATTCTCAATTCTTAATTGTCCTTCACGCTTGTTAAGCCTCCTAATTCCCAATTCTTAATTCTTCCTTCCCATGCCCTTCAAAATACAACGCTGCGAAATCATCCCCCAGGCAGATCACCAGACAGCCTTTCAAATCGACGGCGTTGAAAAAACACGCTGGCACCACGCCGCAAGTTATCCACGCCCCTTCTTTTTTCCCCTGCCTGGGCCGTCCGGGGAATCACTCACCCGCATGGGACACCCTGGCGCCTCGAACCATGAACACCATCGCTCAGTTTGGTTCGCTCATCGTGATGTCGACGGACACGATTTCTGGTCAGATAATACCGACACTCAAATTGACCAAAAAATGTGGTTGAGCTATCAGGACGGAACGGATGAATGCACCTTATCCACTTTACTTGAATGGAAAACCGCCAAAGGACAAAACCTGATGGAGCAGAAACTTGTCGCTTCTCTCATCCCTGGAAACAGGGGTGAATTACTTTTTGAACTCCAATCCACTTTCAAACCCGTCAAGGAATCTATAAAACTCGGGAAGACTAATTTCGGATTTTTAGCAGTGCGCGTTGCCAAAACCCTTTCATCCTACTTCGGTGGAGGCACGATCACCAATAGCGAAGGCCAAACCGGCGAACCCGCCATCTTTGGCCACTCCGCTGAGTGGATGGATTATTCCGGGCCGGTGCCGGTTTCGAATAACGGCAAGCGTGTGGCGGTGACCGAAGGTATCACTTTTTTTGACCATCCTGACAACCCGCGTTTTCCTACTCATTGGCATGTGCGTCAGGATGGTTGGATGGGAGCATCTCTATGCATGAACGAAGGCATGGTGATTAAAAAAAATAGCCCCTTAACCCTACGCTACTTGTTGCATACCCATGCAGGCCCTGTCGATTTTGATCAAGCTAGCCAGGTTTCCAAAGACTTTGCCCAACGACCTGGCTTCACCGAAGAAAAGAAAAAAAGCAAACACCGTCAGTTTGGCAGAATGATACGCTCAATGCCCTGACAAATTTATTTCTCTATCCGTCTGATTTCATATCATAATTTGTCAAGCATCCTGAAAATACGGGAAAGCGCTATTCGACACATCTCCATTTCTGGCTAGATTAGCCTCTCAACCTAAACTTCATTCGAAAATCATGATTAAATCTCTTAACTTAAACAAACTCTTTCTCATCACAGGCATAGGCGCTTTCACCGCCATCGCATCTCTTTCCGTCGCCCTGGCGGCAGACGGTTGGGTCGATCTCTTCGACGGCAAGACCCTGAAAGGCTGGACGCAGAAGAGCAGTGGTTTCGCCACTTACCGCATTGAAGACGGAGCCATCGTCGGCAAGACAGCCGAAGGGAGCTCGAACTCTTTTCTTTGCTCCGATAAAACCTATGGAGATTTCGAACTCGAATTTGACGTGAAGGATTCGGACAAACTCAATTCAGGAGTTCAAATTCGTTCGAAGGAAAGTAATCCGGATGACAAGAAAAAAAGCCGGGTCAATGGCCCACAAGTTGAAATCGAAGCGAGTCCAGGACAAGCCGGCTGGATTTACGGAGAAGCGACAGGTTTGGGCTGGCTCTCCGAATCACCCAAATCCAAAGACGCCAAAGTAAATTCTCACAACTACTTCAAAAACGGTGAATGGAATCATTTCCGTATCGTTGCCAAGGGAAACAATATCCAAACTTGGATCAACGGTAATAAAGTGGCAGACCTGACCCACGACGAAGTCTACAAAACACATCCCAGTGGCTTCATCGGACTTCAAGTTCATGGAATCAAAAAAGGAAGCGGCCCTTACGAAGTAAGCTGGAAAAACATCCGCATTAAAGAACTCAAATAACTCTCGTTATACACCTTTATTTCATCAGGCCTTGTGCAAGCGGGGCCTGATGATTCATCCTCCAGACCTCCCCCCCTCAGCTTGCCCAACTCATCATTCGCGCTGATCGCGCTGGTGCTTATTCAGGTCTTTCCACCTGCAATTATCCCATCCACCTGATTACTCTTCTGTCTGGAAAAACTTTCCCCTGATCCAGATCAGCCAAACGGTAACCGCCACCACCCAGCCCAGGGCGGCGTAATTCAGATGTGACACCCTTACTGCGGGCACAAACTCTGCCGTTACTCGACTCGCCATCGTTATCACCAGAGTCCATACCACGACTCTCATTGGCCAGATCTTGCCTCCTGCGATTTCAGAGTGACCACTATGCCCCAGGGTCACACGGCTCGCTACCGCCAGTGCAACCAATCCAAAACCGCTGATAAATATCGAGTGCTCCATCCCCACCCGCTGACTTGGAAACAGGGCGATTAATGGAAATGACGCCACAATCAGAGCCAAACCCACCCGTAAAGCAAAAGCGAGAGTTCCCTTTTCGCGGGCTCTACGAAAAATAATGACCTCCCGCCACAGATACCAGGCCACAATCGCAAATCGCATCAATCCGGCCACCAAAATCCATCCAAAACATTCCACCCAGAAACTGGCAATGACAAACACCCCCACTGCTAGAGCCTGAAAAGCCTTACGAGTCCACCCCGAAGGAGGTGTGCGCGATTCCTCAAACATCTGCAATGTTTTCAGTCCCACAAACCGTGGAAACAAAAAACCTCCAATCCCTAAAATAGGCAGCAATATGAAGCCCTGATAATACAACAACGAAGCCATTCGATGTTTTATGCCTGTCACAACAAACTCGCTTTCTCCCTCCAGTAAAAAAATGATCAGTCCGGCCATCGCCGCCACCCATCCCAAAGCAACCAAAACAAAACCCGGCGGCGGCACATCCTGCCGCAAAACGATCAACCTTACCCACATAATGACAAAAAAGAAAAACAGCGCCGCTAACATTCCCGCATCGCCCAATACAATATGACCGCAACCATATTCAAATACTGCGAAAAGATATAAACACAGCACAGTGAGCAATTCCCAAATTCGGAGACGAGGGGTGCTCATCATTCGAGGCAAAGCAGTGCCGAGGAAACCCAGAGAAAAAGCCCCGACAAATCCCCCCATCATCAATCGCGCATGAGCCACCCCCGGATAGAAGGTCAACCACTCTCCATATAACAAAGGCCACAGCAAAACTCCCGCTAAGCTGACCAGGATTCCCAATGGAAAAAATAACCGAAAAGGTTCCTCTGGCAACGCGCGCAACCAAACCCCCACTCCCTGCCTCTTTGTCACGGCGTCCTCACTTTTAGAGTTTGCTTGATGGTTCATGTCATAAAATCCAAGCCGATTGTTCGGGCATAACACTATATCCAACATAAGCCAATCTGTTGCCTACATTTTGTCATTTAATACGACACCCATGTTTTTCGATGATAAATATACAAGCTGTATTAAGATCGAAACATGGCAGCATCAAAATTACCACGTATCGCAGTAACCATGGGAGACCCCGCCGGGGTTGGCCCAGAGATCTGCTTGCGTCTGATGCAAAACAAGGAATTGCTGCAGCAATGCGTTCCGATCATTTTTGGAGATGCCGAAGTGCTCGAACTCAGCTCATCACTCTGTGACTTGCCCTTCCCTGAACATATCTCCACTGATCTCAACTCTCTCCAGTCCCCCGGCATACTTGATCTTAAAGCCATCCACACAGGCGATTTCAAACCCGGCACGGTCAACGCCAAAACAGGAAGCGCCGCCTACACTTATCTGACGGCCGCAATCGATGCCGCGCAAAGTAAACAGATCGATGCCATCACCACCGCGCCTTTGAATAAACTGGCTCTTAACCAGGCTGGAATCAACTTTCCCGGACACACCGAAATTCTCGCAGATCGAACCCAGAGCACGAATTATTGCATGATGTTAACCTCGCAAAATCTGACCTGCAGTTTTGTGACTGCTCATGTGGGGTATGAAGAAGTGCCGGCTCTATTAACCAGAGAGCGCATCCTCGACAACATCAAGCTCACGCACCAGGCCATGCAGCAACTTCGCGGTTGCGACCCGAAAATTGTCATCTGCGGACTCAATCCCCACGCGGGCGAACAGGGTTTATTTGGTAATCGGGAAGAAGAAAAAGCCATCATCCCTGCCACCGAAGCCGCCCGCGAACTCGGCATCGATATCGAAGGCCCCTTCCCGCCCGACACCGTTTTTCTCAAATGGCGAAGAGAACAAACCGACGCCTTCATCTGCATGTATCACGACCAGGGGCACATCCCCTTCAAAGCCCTGGCTTTCGAAGAAGGCGTCAATATCACCCTTGGATTACCTATTATCCGCACCTCTGTCGATCACGGCACCGCCCTGGACATTGCCTGGAAGGGCGTCGCCGACGCCACCAGCCTCAATGAAGCCGTTAGGCTCGCCAGCCGTCTGGCTCTTAATTGAACTTATCATGTTATCGCCCCCCTGCCTTCATCTCCCCTGCCAGGGAGTCAATCCTCCTCCGTCGATATAAGCTGCCATATAGGGAACACTCGCCCCTTTCCGCCAGAACATCAGGAAGAAAGGTTTGTCGTAAATAAATTTACGCGGTTGAGGTTTTCGAGGTTTTTCGAGCTTCCCCGGTCCACCTGCGCTTAAAAAGGTCGGAGCCACAATAAAAGTCCGCACATCCATATCGGCGCCTGAATGGTCGAGTGAGAAGTCTATTTTTTGAATAGCCTGTGTTATTTGCCCATAGTACTCATCAGGCGCATTTGGCACTTTAAATTTCCCTGAAAGTTTTTTC
>JAADHD010000155.1 GCA_013152075.1 Verrucomicrobiota bacterium
TCTGAAGCCAATAGGGATCGCTATCTTCTTTTATGGCCAAAAATATGAGCCCCACTATTTCCCCATCCAGTTTCATTTCCCGAAGCTGATTAAAAACCTCCCCCGTCTTTTCCCACTCAGCTTCAGACTGATTCCCACTGAGAAATCCACCCTGATTACTTTCCAAAAAACCAACTACCTCTCCTCTCTTCATACCTCCATCACTGTTCAACTTCTTATCTCCCCTCTTATTTTATTTCTTATCCGCGCTAATCCGCGCCATCCGCGGTACAACTCTTACCTTATTTATTGCATGCGCGCATCTACGGCTCAACGCTTTCTTAATACAACTCCATTCTCAAACCGAAACCCCTCTTCTCTTATCCGTGCATTTCCGTGAAATCCGTGGTCCATCCCTCTGTATTCCTTCTTATTCCTCTCCTCCTATTCGTGTTTATTCGTGTCCATCTTGACCGCCGAAGCCTTGGCGAAGGAGGGTTCGTGGTTCCTCTTTTCCCCCCAGCATCTCCTGCGCCAGACTCAAGAAGCGCCCTGCACCCGCCAACAAATCATTCGCCAGATCGCCCTTCTTCGCCTGCATCTTCTGGATCCGTTCCTCCACCGTATCCTTACAAATCAACTTGTGCACAAAAACCGGCTTATCCTGCCCAATCCGATACGCCCGATCCGTCGCCTGGTTCTCAACCGCCGGGTTCCACCACGGATCGTAATGGATCACATTATCAGCCCCGGTAAGCGTCAGCCCCGTGCCGCCCGCCTTTAGCGAGATCAAAAACACTTCACCCTCCCCTCCCTGAAATCGCTCAACCAAGTCCTGCCGCCTCTTCGTCTCCCCAGTCAGCTTCAAATACTCCACTCCCTCTGCCACCAAATGCGCTTCGATCAAAGCCAACATCGAAGTGAACTGTGAAAAAATCAGCACGCGATGTTTCTCCTGCCGTAGCGTATCCAACAGCTCAACCAGGTAATTAAACTTAGCCGACTGCGCCTGATGATCCGCGTTCTTCAGCAAACTCGGATGACAACAAATCTGCCGCAACTTCAACAGCGCATCCAAAAATACGATCTGCGTTTCGTTACCCTGTAAAGCCATCGCCTGCCGCACCTGTTTGTCCATCAATGAGCGAACCGTCTCATAAAGGTCTTTCTGTTCTTCGGCCAATTCAATCGTATGCAGAATCTCCGTCTTCGGCGGCAACTCCTTCGCCACCTCCTGTTTGGTGCGACGCAAAATCAGTGGCATCACCCGTCGCGCCAAAGCCTCGCTTTTGGCCTGACTGCCACTCTTCTCGATCGGTTGACGATATTTCTCATTAAAGCCTTCCTGATTCCCCAAAAATCCCGGCATCAAAAAATTCATCAGACTCCACAACTCCCCAAGATTATTCTCAATCGGAGTACCAGAAAGACACAGCCGATGATTCGCTGTCAATTCAGTCACCGCCCGTGTCACCTGCGCCGCCGGGTTCTTGATATGCTGAGCCTCATCGAGCACCAGTAAATGAAAATGCTGTTTTTCGTAAACCTCTAGGTCACGCGAAATCAAAGCAAAGGAAGTCATTACGATATCAGCATCTGGGATCTGATCAAAACGCCGCTTGCGATCACTACCTTGCAAGACCAGGACTCGTAAACTCGGGGCAAACTTCGCCGCCTCACGCTGCCAGTTTTCCACCACACTAGTCGGCGCAATCACCAGACAGGGCAGCCCCTCATTCCTGCCCGAAACTTTCTCCTCCAGAATATGCGTCAAGGTTTGCAGCGTTTTTCCCAAGCCCATGTCATCCGCCAAAATACCGTTCAAACCGAAACGACACAAAAACTGCATCCAGTAAAAGCCTTGCAACTGGTAATCGCGCAAGTCCGCCAACATGCCATCGGGAACCTCCACCGCTTCGATTTTTTCAAAATCCCCCAGGCGCAAAGACAGTTCTTCGAGCTCCTCCGGCGCTTCCACTTCAAGCCCCTGCTCTCTTCCGCCAACAGAGCAGCGTCCACCTTACCCAACTTGATCGGCCCTCCGGTGAAATTGAATTCCGTGAGCTGCTTCAGCATGATCAATATCTTGCGAAACCTCCCCACCGGCAGCGCCAGACCCCGGCCATCGGGCAGAAAAATCATGAACTCCTGATCCTCCGCCATGCCCTCGGTTACTTCGAGAAAGCGGTTTTCCACCAAGGCTGCCAGAATCGGTTGCAGCTCGAACTTCTCTCCATCGATTTCAAAGCCCGCCGACAGATGAAACCACCCGCGCCCCTCATCAACAATTTCCGCTCGCCAGGTTTCCGTTCGGAAAACCAGCGGCTTGACCACACTCTGCTGCGCAAACTCTACCTGCCATCCACGTCGCTGCAGTGACGGCGCCGCTTCGTGATGAAATCGTTGCCAGTAAAAATTCGCATGCGGCCACTTCTTTCGATCCGGAGCCCACAGGGTTCCTTCTTGGGTCGGTGAATCCAATTTTCTCAACGATTGTGGAGCCTGTTCCGCACCCGGCACCAGGTCGATCGCATACAGAATTTTTAAAGCCTCCATCTCCGAGATTCGATTTCGGTGAATCTTCCCACTCGGCGTAACAATCGGCGGCGCATTACCAGCAGGCACCAGGTCCACTTCGTGATCTCCATACAGAACTCGGACACTGGCATACACTTCGGGTAACCACGCCAAACGCTCCCCTTCCGGCCGCGATTGAATGCGAATCACAAACTGAACTCCCGACTCATCTGGCACAGATTTTTCACCATCAATTTGATCGTCCTCCAAACGCAAGTTCTGCCCCTGAGTCATTTTCTCCGCATGGGGGGTCTCCCCAAACGCTACTTCCAAACGTGCTTCATTTTTTCCAGCGAGATATTCAAGTGCCGCCGCTGCATGCTCACAATTCACCCCGACCGAACAGGAGCAACCGGCATCACACAAAATCGTTTTACCTTCTCTCCATATCGCAACAATCGCTTCATGATTCACCCCTGCCTTGTCCGCCACCAAAGCCACGATCTCGGCATCACCCGTCTCCAAAATTTCCGCTCGAACCTGACTCACCTGCTTCCCCCGCGCCGCCTTCGCCCCACGCGCCAGAACTCCACCATCAAACAAGCGCCGCCATTCCCCCTGCCGCAAGAATTCACCGATCTCTTCTTTTCTAATGCGACTTTCCACTAATTCCCAATGTCAATTGTCAATTACCTCCGTGTAATATGCTTTGGACGCTTCGCTTGCCCCCTTCGGGTCACCTATCTCTTTCCGCGGCCACGGGACTCGACTTCTAATTCCTAATTCGTAATTCCTAATTAATTCAATCCACCGACACATCCTCGACCGCATATTCCTCAAGCACACCGCGCGACACATGTTCCAAAGCCGCCATACTAGTGGATTCGAGCACCACCATTGGCGCGGCTCCGGCATCCAACGCTTCTTTCCATCGCGATGCACAAAGACACCAGCGATCACCCGCCTTCAATCCAGGAAATCCGAAGTCGAGCATTGGCGTGGACAAATCATTGCCACTTTCCCGTGAAAACTTAAGAAACTCATCCGTCGCCATAATGCACACCGCATGGCAACCCACATCCTCCGGCCCGACTTGGCAAGCCCCCGTACGATAAAAGCCGGTAACGGGATCCAAGCTACATGGTTGCAGTTCTTCACCGAGCACATTAAGTTTCATTCCAGAATCAGACATATAGGGCGATGGGTAGACTTTAAAAAAACAGACGCGATTTAAAGTAAACACAAATATTACCCTGTCCAGTGACTCCTCCAATGTGTCACCGCCCTGTAAGCACATCTTCCAGACCTCTCGACGAAACTTGATAAATCCCCCAATCCCCCCTTATCTTCCACTATGAACCTCCTCCACAAGCAGCTCTCCGCCCTAACTCTAGTCGTCCTAGCCTACGCCATTCCCGCCTTTGCTGCCGACGAAAAGATCCCCAATCCGTTCTCAAAAATCGTCACCGTGGAACCCGTGGTTCCAGGGCAACACAATGCTTTTGTCGGCATGACTATGATAGGCGAAAGCATCTATCTCTTTTATCGTCACGATAAAACTCACGTCAGCGTGACTGGCGAACTTTGGGAAAGACATTCCTCCGACTACGGTTTGACCTGGAGCAATCCAATCAGCGTTTACACCGGAAACCACATTTTGACGGATTACCCGGAAGTTTTGAAAAAAGATCCCCTCTCCACTGCCGACGCACGAGACCCAAGAGCTGTGACCAGTCCTGACGGAAAATTCTTGATCCTCGCCTGCTTTGTCACGCTGGCACATCAAAAAAGTGACGAACCCGGCAGCACCGATCCGAATGATCACAACCGGCGCCACACCAATAAAATTCTAACTGTGTCCATCCGAATTCCAATCATCAAAGGGACTCCCGATTACAAAAATAAAAAAATCGTGATCGTTGATGAAAAAAGCCCCCTAACTGGAACCCTGTTTTACCACAGAGATAAATTATATATCTCCACCTACGGCAACAAGACCTCTTTCTACGAGTCCGCTGACAACGGCGACAGCTGGGAACGTGTAGGCACTTGTTACCAAACCTCGTCACAGGGAGGTTCCGACAAAATCATGGCCAACGAATCCACCACCACCATGGTAGGGGAAACCATGGTCTCCATCGCCAGACCGATAAAAAACAAATACGGTATCTACGCCAAAAGCACTGATTATGGCCGGACTTGGAATGACTACGCAGATTCTCCCGAACGATTAGATGGCTTGCAGGCCATCACCCTGAACAATGGCAGAATCGCCGTAGTGGGAAGAAAAAACTCACTGCCGAGGGGCACCTTTTTGTATGTCTTTAATTCCGCCGATTACTCACAAGAGGGAGAGTTATTCAAAGTCGCTGCCAATGGCTACAAAAACGGCATGGATAGAGGCTACCCTTCTATCATCAGACATCGGGATAAATTTTTTGCCGCTTGGTACGACGGAAAGCTCAATCCAGAACCCAATCGCAACAAACACAACAGCACCGGCGTCTATTTCAGACAGTTGGACTACGACCCCAAAACCTACACCTTCAGTTACGGAGGTGAATAGCTGCCTTGATAAATTCCCCAAGTCACCCTTTATTCCCCGGATGACAATCCCTCTTACCCGCCTCACTCCACTGATCCTGTTTGCCATCAGCTTCGCTTCACCCGCTTTTGCCGCCGACGATGCTGCTCTGATCAAAAAATCCGGCACCCTCTTGTTCGAAGACGCCTTCGAGCGTGACGAGGCCACCCCCGGCAAAGAAGATATCGGTGGCGGCTGGACCAGCAACAGCGCCTGGCGCGCCAAGGGCTCACAACAAGTCGACCTAGTCGACGGCACGATGCAGATCACCCTCGCACCCGGAGCCGATCACGCCGCCGTTGTCTTCCACGACGCAGCCTTCCGCGACGGCGCGGTGCAAATGAAATTCAAACTCAAAGCCGGTGACTCTCTCGGACTCGACTTTGTTGACCGCGAACTAAAAAGTGTTCACGCCGGCCACCTCGCTTATGCCCGGATCACGTTGAGAAACATCCGCCTTCAGGATTCCAAAACCGGCGCAATGGACAACAAGATCCGCGACCGCCGCAAAGCTGGTGATAAAAGCCCTGAAATGACCAAGCTGCTTAAGAGCAAACAAAACACCTTCCCTCTCAAACTTGCCCCCGAAGAATGGCATACTGTACTCATTGTCGTGCAAGGCGATGCCATGCGAGCCACCATCGATGGCAAATTCATCGGTGAATTCAAATCCCCAGGCATCGCCCACCCCACCAAACGCATGATCACCCTCGTGGTGAGCAAGGTCGCCACCATCGACGACATCAAAGTATGGAAATTGACGCCTGTAAAATAAACCGGCTATTCTCTTTCCCCTAACATCCCTATGATCTCCAAAACCCTCTTTCTCTCTGTCGCCCTTTCACTTCTGACACCCCTCGCCACCCAAGCCGACGAACTCATCCTCGCGGCTGATGGCAAATCCGATTACCAGATCATCCTGCCGGATCAATCCCTGAGCCCGGCTATTGCCGAAAGCTTACAGCAAACCGCCCGTCTCATTCAAACCGCCTTCCAAGCCAACGGCTTCCAAATCGAGGTGGTGCCCGAAAGTCAGGACGCTAAAGACCAGCCGGGCATCTATCTGGGCAATACCGGTTTTGCCAAAAAGAACGGCATCAACGTCAAGCAATTCAAAGGTTGGTCTTACGTTCACAAAACTATCGGTAAAGATGTCATCATCGCCGGCTACGACCACCCCTCGCCCGGCAAAACGGAAAACGCCCGCCGCCCCGACTGGGATCGCATCGGCACCACCAAAGGCAGCGTCGACTTTCTGCGTCTCTACGTCGGCACCCGTTTTCTCTACCCTGACCTTGGAACCTATCAGGCCGTCAATAAAGTTGCTGGCATCGACCTGTTGAACTCACCGGCAATCGAATACTTGCCGCTCAAAAAAATTTCCCTGCCCACCGACCTCAACATTCACCACACTCCCCCCATTGAATTCAACGTCGCTCATCCCATCACCGGCGGATTTTATGACATCGCCAATAATCGTTTTCCCCGAATCGATGTGATCGCGGGTGCTCATACCTACGGGCGCGCCATCCCCGTCGATCCCTACCATAAAAGCCATCCCGAATATTTTTCCCTCATCAACGGAAAACGATTGCTCGAAGGCGCCGGGCAATACTGCATCTCCAATCCGGAAGTTCAGGAACTCATCTACAAAGACCTGCTGAAATGGGCTGACCGCGGCTACGAAACCGTCGACATTGGACAACCCGACGGCTTCCGCCCCTGCCAGTGCGAAGACTGCAAAAAGCTCTTCGATACCGGCGGCGATTGGGGCGAAAAACTGTGGATCTTCCACCGCAACCTTGCTCAACGCCTGCTTAAGGATCGCCCGAATCACCGCGTGATCATGATGTCCTACATCCAAACCGCCAATCCCCCCAAGACCTTCAAAAGCTTTCCGAAGAACACCCGCATCATGCTGACCGGAACCAATGAAATCGATATCGCCCCGTGGCGTGAAGTCGATGTTCCCGGTGGCTTCGATGGTTACATTTACAACTGGACGCCCAATCTCACCAGTCGCTACACGCCAATGCGCACCCCTCTCTTTGTCGAGAAGCAGGTCAAGCGCCTGGTCAAAAACAACATCCACTCTCTCTACCGGGACGGCGCGGGTTCACTCTATGGATTGGAAGGCCCAGTCTATTACATCATGGGCAGAATGTTCGACGACGCGGAAAATTTGCAGGCCAGTGATCTGATGGAGGAATTCAACAGCGCCGCTTTCGGTGAAGTGGCTCCGCAGATGAAACAATTCTACGATCGCCTGTATCACAGTATCGAACTCTACGCCCAATACCTCGGCACCCGCGACCCGGCGTGGATTTATCATCCCATTGCCGGACGTCGTCGCAAACATCTGAGCGATCCCTTTCGCATGCTCGGTTTCCTCTACCCCCCAAAACTGCTCACCACTCTCGAAAGCCAGCTCTCCCTCGCTGAAAAACGCGCCAAAGATGAAAAGATCAAAGTCCGGCTCGGCCTGGTGCGCCGCGAATTCAACTACGTGAAAAGTCTCGCCAAAGTGATCCACCTTCACACCGCTTACGAAATCGAACCAGACCTCGCTTCACGTGATCGCCTGCTCGACGCCATTGACAAGCGCAATGTTGAGATCGCCTCCTATTTTGGAGATCGCGAACGCAGCATTCCGGTGCAAGGTTGGAAGCTAACTCTATTCCCTCCCGGTGGCCACAACACCAAACATCTGCGCCTCGGCTACAGTCGTTATCAAGGCCCCTTCGAAAGCACTGCGCTGAACTGGGACACCAAAGCCATGCGCGATGCACCACTGCCGGGTTCCAAACGTCTCACCGTGACAAGGAGCAACAAAGCCCTGTCTCTGGATTCTCCGGAATGGAAAAAAATAAAAGCTTCCGAACTCATAGCCCTGAAAAATGGCGATGAAATTTCACACAGGACTCAGGTTAAATTACTGCAAGGCGATCAGCAGCTCTACCTGCGCATTGAAAGTGATCTTCCGCAGAAGAAAACCGTCGATGCTAAAAAACAGCAAATTGTATCCGTCTACCTGAAACCAACAAGCAGTCCCAATGTCACCTACCGATTCTCCGTATCACCGGATGCAAATTCCAAGACCGAGGCCGCCGCTGGATTCGTCAGCGACGCCATGGACCCACGTCATGATCAATTTGATCCCGACTGGAAGGCTGACTGGAATTACCAAACGCAGGTCAACGCAAAAACGGGTCAATGGGTCGCCTTGTTTTCCATTCC
>JAADHD010000027.1 GCA_013152075.1 Verrucomicrobiota bacterium
CGGTGCCCTTTAATTAAATTTGTGCTGAGGGCAGAATGAACGAAGAACTAGAGGGGGCGAGTATAGGAGTGGCAAAAATTTATGTGGTTGGCATGGAGGAATGGTGGGGCAGGCTCTCGTCGGGCACTGAGGAGGGTAGTGAAATGATAATTCTTTTCTCGTTCTGATCCTGATATACCATTATACATCAGAAATTGTAGTGTTAGCTGTGTTAGTGGCACATTTTCCATTATTCACCCACCCTATTACGAAGTAGATTTATGAAAATTTGTTGTATTGGAGCCGGCTATGTCGGCGGACCCACCATGGCTATGATTGCCAGTAAATGTCCTGACATTACTGTTGAGGTCGTGGATATTAATGCTGATCGCATTGCTGCGTGGAATTCGGATACGCTCCCCATCTATGAACCTGGTCTCGACGATATCGTTGCTGGTGTGCGAGGAAAGAATTTGTTCTTCAGCACGGATGTCAAGCGAGCCATTCGTGAATCGGCCATTATATTTGTTAGTGTAAACACGCCGACCAAGACATATGGACTTGGAGCTAACCGTGCGGCTGATCTACGTTTTATCGAATCGGTCGCCCGGGATATTGCTGAGAATGCTGATGGTGATAAAATAATCGTAGAAAAAAGCACCATACCTGTTCGTACCGCCGAAGCTATTTGCAGTATTCTCGAAGCCAGCGGCAAGGGGCACAAACATCAGGTTTTATCTAATCCTGAGTTTCTGGCGGAAGGAACTGCTGTTGCCGACCTTCAAAACCCGGATCGTATACTGATTGGTGGTGAGGCCACGCCTGAGGGGCAGGCCGCTATTGATACGCTTGCTGGTGTTTACGCGGCATGGGTGCCGAGCGAGCGCATTATCAGAACCAATCTCTGGTCATCTGAACTCGCCAAGCTTGTGGCGAATGCTTTTCTAGCGCAACGAATTTCTTCGATCAACAGCATCTCGGCCCTATGTGAGCTGACTGGGGCAGACGTCAATGAGGTTGCTCACGCTATTGGCACCGATTCTCGAATCGGCCCAAAATTTCTAAAGGCTTCTGTAGGGTTCGGAGGTTCATGTTTTCAGAAAGATGTGCTTAATCTTGTTTATCTCTGTGAACACTTCGGCATCCCGGAGGTTGCTGAATATTGGGAGGGCGTCATTAAAATGAATCAATGGCAGAAACAGCGCTTCGCTGATTCGGTTGTTCAGGCTTTTTACAATACGGTTAGCAATAAACGCATCGCTGTGCTTGGCTTCGCTTTCAAAAAAGACACTAATGACACTCGTGAAACGCCTGCCATTGACGTGTGCAAACGGCTCATGGAAGAAAAGGCATCTCTCGCAATATACGATCCTAAAGTCGAGTCTGATAAAATTCTTTGTGATCTAAATTGCACTGACAATGAGGAGGGCATTGAAATATGTGCTAGTTCCGCAGAAGCTGTGAAAGGAGCGAATGCAATTTTAGTGATTACGGAATGGGATGAATTCAAGCTGCTCGACTTTGAGGCTCTTTATGAGAGCATGACCAAGCCTGCCTGGATCTTCGATGGGCGAGATTTGCTTGATCACGACAAACTTCGCAAGATAGGTTTCAAAGTTCGAGGTATAGGTAAGCCGATTATGTGAACGGGAGTTCCAGGAGGCTTGAACTCTTTTTGTCGTTGAACAAACAACCAGTTTTTGCTGCTCGGTTTTAATAAATTTAGTGGTTCGGTAGAGAACTAAATTGTTTGGCGGCATATTTTAGTAACGGAATCTTGTGGGTGTTCATCGTGATTTACCTCACGGAGGCCCAATTTTTTAGGTGGAGCGCCCCATTTCTCAATGCCGGTGATCACTATAAGATGGAAGCAACGAATGATACGATCCCATTGATTGTGGCGCAGGTTTGATTTGCGGCAACCGAGATGCCAAACTAGATTTTCAGAAACCGGGAAGAGGACGATATGACTCTGATCCGGTGAACATTCTCGCTTGCCGAGATTTTCTGTGGCGGGTGTGATGTTGAGTTTGCCCAATGCGATAAGGAGTTTTCCCCAAAAAGCATCTGCACTGGGAACTCGCTCAAGATCGTGTTGGAGAACTTGTGCGAGAGCGTAGGCGTAGCGCACATCTTTTCGTGTTGCGATCATATCCTGAAAAAGCAATTTGGCTTCTGCAAAATTATGAGGAAGTCCGATGATTTTTAATCCAATAAAAGCCCCAAATATAACGATGGCGGCAACCACTGGTAGTGCGTACCCCTGAATGAGATAAACTGCTAATCCTAATAACCCCAAGGTAGCGAATATTCCATAGAGTATGAGAAGGATGGTTCGCTTGGAAAAGCCAAGAGTCAGTAGGCGGTGGTGGAGGTGTTGTGCATCTGCTCCCATGATGGGCATTCCAGACAAGGCCCGTCGCGTTACGGTCAATGCGGTATCCAGAATTGGAAACCCCAAGCCCAGGGCGACTACCAGAAGAGGGCCGGTGACACTCCCTTTATTGGAGGTTATCAAGGATGTGGCCGCGATGAAGTAACCTATCAAGTAGGCACCGCCATCTCCCATATAGATTTTCGCAGGAGGAAAGTTGAAGATAAGGAATGCGGCCAAGCCTCCCGCAAATCCCATGCCCATTGTGGCAAGGAATGGGTTTCCCGAAAGTAAGCCTATTCCGCCGAGCGTAAGCGAAAGGAAAAGGCCGACTCCGCCGGCTAGTCCATCCATCCCATCAATCAAGTTAATTAAATTTGGTATCGCTACAAACCAAATCACGGTGACGATAATAGCAAAATTTCCTAAGTGAATGGATCCGTCCCCGAAGGGGCTGGAAATCACTTCGATTCGCATATCTGCTAGGTAGGCGCCTACTCCCACTACTGCTTGAGCGACGAATTTGAGCAATGCCGAGAGGCTGAACAGGTCATCGATGAATCCAACCAGGAACAGAGAAAGCCCAAGTAATGCGAACGAGACGCCGACGCTATTGGCGTTAGGGGTTTCAGGGGCAAATGTGTATGCATAAAAACACGCTGTAAACGCTGCGGCTAAGGCAAGTCCGCCGACACGCAGGATCGGGGTCGATTGAATTTTTCTTACTCCGTCGGCTTTATCTGCTCCGAGTCCAAAGGGCCAGAACCGTCGTATGCCATAAATGAACACCAACGTCACAGCAAATACGCTGATGGACACGATCCATAAAAATGTGGGTAGATGGGTCACTAGGGGTGTGGAAGATAGCGTAGGAGTCAAAATAAGATGGAATAGCTAATACGCGCCATAGCTAAGCAGTTGCCCTGTCGCTTAGCCCGTACTGTAATGTCGTTGCAACAGGGAGCCTGAGCAACTTATCTTGACGGATCGGAGGCAGACCAATCAACGCCGGCCAGTTTAACTAGAGAAAGTTTGGATGGCTTTGGTGAGTTCAGAGGCGAGTTTAGCATCTGTGATTCCGTCGTCAGTAGAAAAGTTGTCGTAGAAGGAGGGTAAGCTGAAGGAGGCTTTCAAGTCGGCTCCCATTCTCGGGAAAGTGGCTTTGGCGGTTTCCAGAACAGTGGCGCCGCCGCGCGCGCGCGGTGAGGTGGCGAGCAGTAGCATGGCCTTGTCTGCCCAAACTTTTGCGTCGATGCGCGAGGTCCAGTCGTAGAGGTTTTTGAATGCGGCGGCGTAAGAACCGTTGTGTTCAGCGAGGGATAACACGATGCCGTCGTGACTGGTTATTAAGTTTTTGAATTCCTGAGCGGCGGCAGGGATGCCATTCGCTTCTTCTTCATCAGAGCTGTAAATGGGGAGCTCGAATTGGCGCAGATCGAGGTCGGTCACTTGCGAACCGGAGATTTGCTCGGCGGTGTGATTGGCGAGTTGACGGTTGATGGAGCTTGAGCTGGTTGAAGCTCCGAAGGCGAGTATTTTCATTTTTTAGGATAGTAGGTTGAATTATTTGGTGATGATTTTGATCTGAAATTCAATCAAGTCGTCCATCGAGGACTGCGGGTTCGTCAGGTAGTGAGGGGCCGTTTTGCGTAGCGATGTCCAATAACAGAGCGCCTTGAATTCCTCCTTCCAGAATTCGCACATCGGTATAACCGGCGAGCTCCATTTTTCCGGCGGCAATGGAGGCTTCCTTGCTTTCATCATTGGCTCCATATACCACGGTGGTCAGGGAGGGGTCAAAACCCGATTCCGCAAGTTGATCGACAAAGGATACTTCGAAGACACAGTTGTTAATCGCGTTTGGTAAGTGACAAGCCTCAAAATCATCAGGCAGACGGACGTCTATAAGCTGGAGTTTGGCGAGGCTGGCGAGTTCTTTAGGATTCATGGATGGGTTCAGTTGATCAGTTTGGCGAAGGACCTGCATTCCGACCAGAGCAAAAAAGCTGAAAGCAGGGTGATGAGAATGACGGGAGCTTGGAGTAAATTTTCGCTTCCCGCCAGAAAAAACTAAAAGTGGTAATGTTTACAGTGATGGGTTAGCTCAAACGGAAGAGGAGTATTTGGCTATCGGAGCTTGCTTTGATTGAAAATTCATCGGCGGCACCTTGCAAGGCCAAGCCATCGCCTGTTGATAGGTTTTCCTCGAATACAGTCACATCTCCTGCAATCACTTGAATCCAGGCATGCGGTGTTGAACTTGATGCAGGCACGATGAGGGATTGGCCGTTTTCTGTCCGGCCAAAATAGATCTCCGCATCCTGCCGAATGGCGGTGGAGCCATCTCTTCCGTCGCCTGAAAACAGTAAGGTGAGTTGATTTTTTTTAGCCAGATCCTTCAGTGGTTTCTCCGCGTAACGGGGTTCGCCGTCGCGTTTGTTGGGTTGCAGCCAAATTTGATAGAGGTGGGTGAGTTTGGTTTTAGAGGGATTGAATTCGCTGTGGTGAATGCCGCTACCGGCGCTCATGTATTGCAGGTCACCGGCTTCGATGGTGGCTCCGTTGCCCATGCTGTCGCGATGTTCGAGTTGCCCTTCGATGATGTAAGTGAAGATCTCCATGTTATCATGGGGATGTTCTGGAAAACCGCCGCCGGATTGGATGGTGTCGTTGTTCATTACGCGTAGCGATTTGAAACCCATATGATCAGGATCGAGGTACTCGCCGAAAGAGAACGTGAAGCGGGCCTGCAGCCAACCGTGATTGGCCTGGCCGCGTTGTTCAGCGGGTCGTTTGGTAAGGGTGGGATGGGATTGCTTTTTCATGATCTTAGTTTGAGGCATAGAGCCTTTGTTCACCAATACCTTGTTTTTGGGTCAGGTATGCCTTTTAGTTATATCCAGGTATGGAGCTAAGGCATTTGAGATACTTCGTGATGGCGGCTGAGGAGAAGAATATCAGCCGGGCAGCTGCGCGGCTGAATATTTCGCAACCGGCGGTGTCACGACAGATCCGTGATTTGGAAGAGGAGCTGGGCGCGGTATTGTTCGAGCGGGAGCGCAATGGCTTGAGTTTGACTGAGGCCGGGCACACGGCATTGGGGCACGCGCGTCAGATGTTGCGACAAGAAAAGGCTTTGGGTGAAGCGATGCGTTTCTTTGTTGAAAATGAGGGATTGGCGTCATTGAAGGTGGGGTTTATTCCTACGGCGTTGACGGGTTTTTTAGCGGAGGCCTTGCGATTGTTTAATCAAAAGCAGAGCCGAGTTTGTGTGCAGATTTATGAGATGTCACCGAGGCAGCAGGAAAAGGCGTTGAGGAAAGGGGACATCGATCTGGCTTTATTCGCATTGGGTTCAATACCTCGAAGCTTGCTTCGGCTTTGATTCGGTGGATGATAGGTGATGGAAAGTCGCTACATTCACAAGAGGCATAATGTATCGGTCCTGATGTATCATATAGTGTGTTCGGCAAAATACCGTCGGGTAGTAATGGACGAACAAGTGGACCAGGTAATGAAAGAAGTGTGTTTGGAGATTGAGAAGAGGTGGGAAATCACATTTTTGGAAATAGGTTCAGATCGTGATCATGTGCATTTTTTAGTTCAATCAGTGCCGACGTATAGCGTGACAAAAATTGTAAGAACAGTCAAAAGTTTGGTAGCACGGGAAGTATTTGCACGAGTGCCTGAGGTTAAAAAGAAACTGTGGGGAGGAGAGTTTTGGGGGAAAGGGTATTTTGTGAATACGGTTGGACAGCATGGTGGCGAAAAGGTGATTGCGGCTTATGTTGCAAACCAAGGGAATGAAAATAATTACGAGCAGTTACACAAAGGTCAATTAAGCTTGGAATTGTTCTGAAATGCTTCGGGGCTTGCCCCGGGGATATTTACATAAATTTTTTTTTTAATTCGTCGAGATTATGAACTTGAAACTAATACTAATACTACTGTCAATCCTGTGGGTGAGCCTTTCGCCAGCGAATATCGTTGCTAGTGAATTCCATGTGACGGTTGATTTTAATGATGATTTTCGCAA
>JAADHD010000242.1 GCA_013152075.1 Verrucomicrobiota bacterium
CGGGTCAGTCAAATCATCCGCCGGCACATACACCGCCTGGAACGAAGTGATCGATCCTTTGTTCGTCGAAGTAATTCGCTCCTGCATCGCCGCCATCTCGGTAGCCAATGTAGGCTGGTAACCCACCGCTGACGGCGTGCGTCCCAACAAAGCCGACACCTCCGAACCCGCTTGCGAGAAACGGAAAACGTTATCCACAAAGAGCAACACGTCCTGGTTCTCTTCATCACGGAAATACTCAGCCATCGCCAGCGCAGACAATGCCACCCGCAGACGAGCGCCTGGAGGCTCGTTCATCTGACCGTAAACCAGAGCCACTTTTGATTTGCTCAAGTCTTCCTGGTCGATCACGCCGGCCTCGCTCATTTCCCAATACAAATCATTACCCTCACGAGTTCGTTCACCCACACCGGCAAACAGCGAATAACCACCGTGGCCTTTGGCGATGTTGTTGATCAACTCCATGATCACCACCGTCTTGCCCACACCCGCACCACCGAAAGCGCCCACTTTGCCACCCTTGGTGAAAGGACAGATCAGGTCGATCACCTTGATGCCGGTTTCCAAAACCTGAGACGACGTGCTTTGATCCGTCAATGGCGGAGCTTCGGCATGAATCGGGTAACGTTTGGTCGCTGTAACCTCTCCCCGCTCGTCCACCGCATCTCCAGTGACATTAAAAATACGTCCAAGAACACCCGCGCCCACAGGCACCGTGATCGGCTCACCCATATCAGTGATCTTCACTCCACGCTTCAGACCGTCCGTAGTGGACATCGCCACCGCACGCACCCAGCCGTCACCCAAATGGGATTGAACTTCGAGAGTCAATTTTGTCGTCTTGCCATAGAGATCATATTCGATCTGCAATGCGTTATAAATTTCGGGTAATTTTTCGGCATCCGAAAAATCAACATCCACCACCGGTCCGATAACCTGAACAATTGTACCTTGGTTGCTCATCTTTTTTTTCCTAATTCTTAATTCCTAATTCCTAATTCCTAATTTTTAATCCAACGCCTTCATAGCCGTTGTGATATCCAGTAGTTCAGTCGTGATCGCAGCCTGTCTGATTTTATTATATTCCAACTTCAGATCCTTGATCATATCGTTCGCGTTATCGGTCGCGCTCTTCATCGCCACCATGCGCGCACTGTGTTCTGATGCGCGTGACTCCTGCATCATTTGGAACACCGTGAAATTCACGTAATAAGGAACCACCGAGTCCAACACCGTAGCCGGATCCGGCTCAAAAATATAATCATCCCCGCCAACATCCTCTGTTTTGTCAGCTTCAACGCTCACACTTTCAGCCTCCGTCACCAAAGAGCCCTTATCGACCCCCAAATCAATTGATCGGATGGGCAACAGCGTTTCAATCGCCGGCTCCTGACTCAATGTGCTGACAAATCTAGTGAAAGCCACCTGCACCCGGTCGTATTCCCCTTCAAGGAATTTATCCATCACAAATTTTGCCACCAGTTTCGCTTCGGCAAACTCTGCAGGGTCGGATACTTCAAAATCGGCGACCAGATTTTTCTTCAATCTCGCCAGAGCTTGACGCCCCTTGCGCCCCACGGTCACATAAGCGGTTTCGTCATCTCCCTCATGGTCGACTTTCCTCAGCAAGTTGGTATTCAGACCGCCGCACAAACCCTTGTCTGTTGTGATCACCACCACCAACGTTTTATTGCCTTCCCGCTCTTCGAGCAAAGGGTGCGCCTCATCTTCCGTATTAGCTTTCAGATTCACCAACACACTATTCAGCACTTCAGCAAAAGGACGTCCGGATGTGGCAAAGTCCTGGGCCTTTTTCATCTTCGACGCCGCCACCAACTGCATCGCATTGGTGATTTGTGCGGTGTTGCTGACCGACTTGATGCGTCGGCGTATGTCCTGGGTGTTAGCCATCGAAAATTAGATGAGGTTGGTTTTTATACTCAGTCAGTCTGATCCAAAAGGTGTTCGTCAATCAATTGCCACTTACTCACCAGCCGGGCTTTTGTAGCTGTTCTTAAAATCTTCAACCGCTGTTTTCAGCTCGGCACCGATTTCATCAGTGATCGCTTTTTCGTCACGCAGCTTGCCCATCAACTCGTCTTTGCGGGTAGAAAGAAACTCTTCCATCTTCAACTGACAATCTTTCACATGCTCCACAGCGACATCGTCGAAATGACCATTCTGCATCGCCCACAAAGTCGAAACCTGCAGTTCCAGCGGAATCGGAGAATACTGATTCTGTTTGAACAATTCCACAATGCGCGCTCCACGATCCAATGTCGCTTTAGTCTTTTCATCCAAGTCTGAACCGAACTGAGCGAAAGCCTGTAACTCACGATACTGAGCCAAATCCAACTTGGTCGTGCCGGACACTTTTTTGATCGCTTTAGTCTGCGCAGCAGAACCCACACGACTCACTGACAAACCCACCGAAATCGCTGGGCGAATGCCTTGATAAAACAAATCCGTTTCCAAGAAAATCTGACCATCCGTGATCGAAATCACATTGGTAGGAATGTAAGCCGACACATCGCCCGCTTGAGTTTCGACAATCGGCAGAGCCGTCATCGAACCACCACCTTCTTTTTCACTCAGACGCGCAGAGCGCTCAAGCAAACGGCTGTGCAAGTAAAACACATCCCCTGGATAAGCCTCACGACCGGAAGGACGACGCAGCACCAGAGACATCTCACGGTATGCCACCGCGTGTTTGGAAAGATCATCAAAAACGATCAGCACATCCTCGCCCTGATCCATGAACCACTCACCGATCGCGCAACCCGTGTAAGGAGCGAGATACTGCTTGGAAGCAGGCTCTGACGCCGCCTCCGAAACCACCGTGGTGTATTCCATCGCACCAGCATTTTCCAGAGTCTGGATGATTCTCGCCACGTTGGACAGTTTTTGCCCGATCGCAACATAAATGCAATAAATAGGTTTGTGATCTTTCAGCTTACCTTCGGCCGCAGCACGGTTTTGGTTAGCTTGCGAAATGATGGTATCCACTGCAATCGTAGTTTTGCCCGTTTGACGGTCACCGATGATCAACTCACGCTGGCCACGACCAACTGGGATCATCGCGTCGATCGCTTGAATACCCGTCTGCACTGGCACACTCACACTCTGACGAGCGATGATGCCAGGAGCGATTTTCTCCACCGGATACTGCGCATCCGCTTTGATTTCACCTTTACCATCGAGTGGTGCGCCTAGCGAATCCACCGTGCGACCGAGCATATCGCGACCAACCGGCACCTGAAGCAGACGGCCCGTGGTGCGCACTTCGTCGCCCTCCTTGATGTTCAACCCGCTCCCCATCAACACCACTCCGACTTCCGTTTCCTCAAGATTCAAGGCCAAGCCGTAAAGACCGCCGGGAAATTCGATCATCTCATTCAACATCACGTCGCTGAGACCTTCGATTTTCGCCACGCCATCACCAATTTCGCGAACCACACCGACGTTTGACTTCGTCACCGATGTTTTCAGACTCGCAATTTCCGATTCCAGTTCCTGCAGGATGTTACTCATGACTCGTTTATTAAAATAAAATTAAAACCTTCTTAAAACCTATACCACTCTATTCCATTGACCCTCAGCCAATCTTCTCACGCAAACGCTCCAAGCGATTGCGCACACTGCCATCCCACACATCACTGCCGACCCGCACTCTCATGCCGCCCAGTAGTTCGGGATTGTTCTTAAATTCCGAGGTGATCTGCTCACCATATTTACCCTTCAAATCCGCCACCACACTGGCTTCCAAAGTTCCCCCCAGCGGGCTTGCACTCTCGATCACCGCATGGCTTTTCTCCAACTCGAGACGCACCAGATGAGCGTAGGCACTGATCACCCCCAGATAACCGCGCGGTTTATCCGTCGCCAGTTTTCTCAACACCGTCTTCACCGTGCCGCCGTTCACCTCACCGTTTTCCACAGTGGCTTTCAGCAGTTGGCGGGCGATGCGCTGGGCGTCTTTGCTACCTTTCATCTCAAAAAAATTAGACTCTTACAAAGCCACCTGGCCAGCCGTTTCCTGGTTGATGCGCTCCTGATCCTTGTCGTCCAAAACCTTGCCGGTGACCTTACCCGTGGTATCGATCACCAAACGGCCGAAATCACGTTTCAGCTCTGTCATCAATTGCTCGTGTTCGAGCTTCGCCGCTTCATTCGCCTTGGCGATAATTTGACCCGCTTCCGAAATCGCGTCCTGCGTTTTTTGTTCACGCACCGATTCGGCACTCTCCTTAGCCTCAGAGATCAGACGATTCGCGTCAGCATTCGCCTTGTCCAGCATCTGCTGCACATTGGACTCTGCCTGCTCCATCTGCTCGCGGATTTTTTCCAGATTGGCCTCTCCGTCAGCGATGCGCTTACGGCGCTCCTCCAGCATCGCTAGCACCGGGCCAAAAGCGAACTTTTTCAGGATCCCGTAAACGATGAGAATAATGATAACCTGGGAGAAAAATTTCCCCATGGTAAATCCAAAAGTATCAAGAAGCTCGCCCATTGTATTAAAGTGTTAGTGTCCGGAACTGCCTGCGGAACCCAGGTTCCGCAGGCTGAACTTTTTTAGCGGTGATTATTTCATCGCCATCAAGAGACCGTAAATCGCGATAGCTTCAGCCAACGCCATTCCGATAATCCCAATGGTCAGAATTTTACCAAAAGCCGTTGGGTTACGGCCCACAGCCTGAGCTGCCGCCATTCCAACAAGACCCACGCCGATACCTGCTCCCAGACCTGCAAGGCCAAGAGAGAAGAAACCGTTGAATTGCAAGCCACTTGCTACCGCCGGCTCTGCCGCTGCTAATATCATTTCGAATCCAAACATATTATTTTCCTTCTTTTGTTGTTGTTTTGTTTTTGTCCCCGCCCACTCACTACGGATGGTCCCGGTGACAAAATTTTCTAAATTTTCAATTAATGCTCATCTTCATCATGCGCCGTCGATAGCTGCACATACACCGCGCACAATAATGTGAACACGATCGCCTGAATCAGTCCGACCAGGATTTCCATGAAATAGAAAGGCAGGGGAACCAACACCCCCAACACTGCCGAAAGCTTAGGGCCTAGCCCCATCAGCTGGCCAATATTGCCCATAGAATGCAACAGAGTTTCACCCGCGTACACATTACCCAAAAGCCGGAAAGACAAGGAAACCGGACGGAACATGATCGAAATAATCTCAATCACCCCCACAAACATGAAAATCGGCAGCAACGCCCACCACATGAAACCCGTCAATCCCCCCTTAGGAGCAAAGACATGTTTAAAAAACCCAATTACCCCCGTTTCCTTCACTGTGATCCACACCCAAACCAACATAAACACCGCCGCCATGGCAAAAGTCATATTCAAATCTGCAGTCGCCGGTCTCAACAAAGGCACAAAATTGTGATCATTTGCGTCAATCATCAAAAAGCCCGTCTTTTCCCCGAATCCAATCGTGCCCACCCCTGGGATCAATCCGAACCAGTTGGCACTGAGAATGAAAATAAACAAGGTCGCCAACAAGGGGAAAACCCTCGGAGCCACTTTCTTCCCCACAATCTCCTCCACCTGACCGTAGAGAAACTCGATAAGAAACTCGACAAAGTTCTGTTTACCATCCGGCACCAGTGCCATCCGGCGTGTCGCCACACGGGTGAACAGCAAAATCGACAGCGTCACAATCGCCGCCACCAGGATCGAGTTCGACAAACTGCCCATCCCCGGAATATGGGGCGCATTGATCCCCCCCGCCGCGAGAATGGCATGGGAAAAGATCTGGTCTGTAAACTGAATTTGCATCGAATCAACGAAGAATAAAGCATGCTCCCGTGGCCTACAAATTTTCGCCAAACCAGCAGAGCAAGGCTTCTTATATGCCCCTTAAAAAATACCGCAAGTTTAATTTGTGAAAAATTTCACAAGCGCCTCCGACTCAGTAAAATCCAGACAATTTTCTATAGCAATTTTCCTTGCAGAGCCCCCTATCCTCCTCCACCTTCCGCCCATACTGCAAAAGCAGTCATCCGGTGGTGATTTTGACGCTTCGGCTATTTATAACCACCACAATCGCGCGAATAGCTCAGCGGTAGAGCATCTCGTTTACACCGAGGCGGTCGGGGGTTCAAATCCCTCTTCGCGTACCATTAAATCTCCATAGTTCTAAAATCCTCGAACACCCTTCACTGCCCCCAACCCCCGAGCGCAGGTCGTGACTGCTCTTTTGACGAGTTTACGAGTCAAAATTCATCACTTAACGAAGCCGATTTCGCAGAGATTCTGCGACTGCGCAGCAGGCAAAGAATCAATTCAAGTCCCCCTTCGCTTACCATTTTTAAGTAAGATCACCCTCCTCCTCGACTCCTATGATAACAGGGATACCGCCTTTTT
>JAADHD010000018.1 GCA_013152075.1 Verrucomicrobiota bacterium
GACGGTCGTGATCACAATCCGACAGCGTTTACTATGTGGATGGCAGGCGGAGGAGTGAAGGGAGGGATGTCTTACGGGCGCACGGATGATTGGGGTTACCGGGTGGTGGAAAACAAAGTCGAAGTCCACGATTTGCATGCGACGATGTTGCATTTGCTAGGCATCGAACACACCAAAAGCACGGTGCGTTTTTCCGGTCGCGACATGCGATTGACCGATGTGCATGGCAATGTGCTGCATGAGATTATGGCATGAGCGCTTGCTTAGCTAGGATGTTTTTGTTATTCAGCTTCTCTGGAAGTTATGGATTTACGCAAACTTAATCAGGAGGTTGAAAAGTTTATTTTCAAGGTTCGATTCGAAGGAGTGCCTGTGGCGCGTGCTCTTGTTCGTGCCAATGAGGCGGTAGAAGCCACTTATGAACATGAAAACATTGATCAACTCGACGTGGCAGTCAGTGTGACGAATTTAGCTCGAGTTTATTTATTGCAAGACATGGATGCGGCGGCCGAGCCGCTATTTAGACGTGCGTTGGCTATAAATGAAGAAGTTTTGGGGGCGAATCATATCCTGGTAGCAAAAAGTCTCAATCAGCTGGCAAGTAGTCATGTTGGCCAGGATGAGTTCGTGGAGGCGGAGTCGCTTTGTCAGCGAGCGTTGACGATTTACGATCGAGCTGGGTCAACTGATCAGCCGGATGTGAGCAAGGTTATATTATGTCTGGGGGCGAATCTTCATAATAGAAATGAACTTAGCAAAGCAGAGGGTTTATATATTCACGCTTTGAAAATTGGGAAGTTGGTGTTTGGCGAGGATGATCCGGAATTGGGTGTGATTCATCATCATATGGGAGCACTTTATTTTTCACAAGGACGTCATAGTGAAGCAGAATCGCATTTCGAGAGCATGCTGGAGAATTGGGAGGGTGTTTTTGGCCCCGCACATTATCGTGTGAGTCTGGGCTTAAACAGCTTGGCTGAACTCTATCGAGCAACGGGCCAAAATGAAGAAGCTGAGTTTTTGGAAGAACGCGCGGCACGCATCATAGAGGCGCAAGGATCACATTCTTAAGGCAAAAAACGCCCGGCCTTTGCAGGTCGGGCGATTTTGAAACATGAAACACAAACTAGTTACCGAGTGAGTAACTATGCTTAATAAATTCTAATAGTTAAGATATGTCAACTATTTTTAGGCTAATATGCAAACCTCTTAAGAAGAAACAGGATAATGCTTGGAAAATCAGTGTCGGGTCGGGTAAATCAGGAGATTTTTTTTCCGTTTCGAGGTGATTGGTGTTACCCTGCCGAACCCATGAAAATCAAAATGATTCTGTCTTGCTCGTTTGTTTGCCGATTTGCCATCCTGATGACTATCGCTTTGCTTGGGGTTAGTTGTGCCACTCCACCGGGGGAATACAACGCCCCGGCTTATCGTCCGACAAATCAGAAAAATGTGAGAGTCAAAGTCAGCCTGCAGAACCGGATGGTCTATGTGATGGAGGGCAACCGGGCTTTGTTGGTTACCCCGACAGCGATTGGAAAGGCCGGGCACGAAACGCCCCTCGGGAATTTTAAAGCTTTCAATCGGATCAAGAACAAGCGTTCCAATACCTATGGGTATTATGTGAAGGGAGGTCAGATCACTCCAGGTAAGAGTTCGCGGACACCACGAGGTCATCGATATGTTGGATTCCCAATGCCATACTGGGTGGAATTTAAATCGGCTTACGGCTTTCATGCCGGTTCGGTCTGGCCGATGCCCCGGTCGCACGGTTGTTTGCGTTTGCATCCAAACGTGGCGCCCAAGTTTTTTGCTTTAGTCCCAGCCGGCACTCCGATCAACATTCAGCAAACCCAGCCGGAAGATCAAACTTTGGGAAAAAATGTCAGACGTCCAACCGACTATGCTGATCCGGACCCAGCGAAGCCGATCATGATTTCTGCTGGCGCTTTTCCTCCACCCAAGGGGCCGATTTTTTCTGATGGTGTAAATGCGTCGCGGTAGGTGAAGGTAGGATTTTTTATTCTGACTTGTGAAGGAAAGCGAAACCAGCGTCACTGAGAAGGCCAAATCTCGGCGAGTAAACGTGCGCACTCCGGATGTGATGGAGCGTGTTCAGGCCGAAGTGGCGGAGCACTATCGTAGTGAAGTGGTCGACAAGTTACGTGCCCGTCATGAAGGACTGACCATAGGGAATACGACCGTTCGTTTGACCAAGCAGTTTGGGTTTTGTTATGGAGTCGAACGGGCGATCGACCTGGCTTATGCCACGAGAAATGTTTTTGCTGACCATGACATATATTTGATCGGCGAGATCATCCACAATCAGGAAGTGAATCGGCAGTTGGCGGATATGGGAGTTTGTCCTTTGCCGGGTGACAGTGCGGTGGATGAAATTGAAAAGCTCGGTCCCGATGATGTGGTGATCGTGCCGGCTTTCGGGGCAGACACTCCAACGATGGATAAGATCAAAGAGCGTGGTTGCCATGTGATTGATACCACCTGTGGAGATGTGATGAGTGTGTGGAAGCGGGTGCGCAAATACGCCAGAGAGGGGCGCACGTCGGTTATTCATGGGAAATCCACCCATGAAGAGACACGAGCGACCGCGTCGCGGGCGGAAGGGAAGGATGGGAAGGGGCAGTATTTGGTGGTTCTAACTTTGGAAGAATGTGATTACGTTTGCGAGTATATCCGCAAAGGCGGAGGGGATAAATCTGCCTTTCTGGAACGTTTTTCTGGAAGTTATTCGACGGACTTTGATCCGAATTTACATCTGAGGCGTATCGGAGTGGCGAATCAAACCACTATGTTGAAGTCGGAGACGGAAGAAATGCAGCGGCGTCTGGCGTCAGCGATTCAAGACAGAGATCAGGATCTTGACGAAATTGAGAAAGACAATTTTCAAGTATTCGACACTATCTGTGGGGCGACCCAGGAGAGGCAGGACGCTTTATTCGACATGCTGGAAAACCACCTTGATATTTTGCTGGTGGTTGGCGGTTACAACAGCTCCAACACAGCGCATCTGGTGGAAATTGGTGAGAAGGAATTACCGACTTTTTTCATTCGTGAAGCTGGTTGCCTGCGTTCATTGGAGGAAGTGCTTCATTTTGATCTTCACCAGAGAGAAGAGGTGACGACTTACTCAAAAGTTTTACTAGGGAATGACCCTGTGGTCGTCGGCATCACCGCCGGGGCGTCTTGTCCGAATAATCTCATTGAAGACACTATTCTCAAAATTTTCAAACTGAGAGGGATTGAAGGGGACGAGGTCAGGGGCAAGGGATAGGTGAATTTATCCGTCCAAGTCATTCATGAATTCACTCAATTGTCGAGCAACGGCAGAGTAGCTGACTTTTTCTCTCGCGAGTTGTTGTGAAGACTCTATGGCATTTTCGTAAGCAGATGCATCGCCCAAGACGTTGCGAATTTTCTCCAGCGCATCCGTTAAGGAGATACGACTGTCATCACATAAATCCGGGAAGGTGAGCTCCTCAATGGTGGAATTTCCACCAGCGCAAAGGGTCCGGCACAGCAGGGCGTCTCCAGCTACCTGACCTGGGACAGATCCGCGGTCCAGTTGAAACACCAGGCGGTGGGATGCCATCAGGCGGAGGTAGGCATCATAGGCCAGAGGTTGATCAATCACATGCAGACGTGATTCTGGAAATGATTCCTCCAATTGGTTGAGAATTTTTCTGCCTGCTTTTTTGTCACTGTTGATCACGGTAACATTTTCATCTGCCTCGGCGCACAGTCTGGCGGCTTCGGCTAGAGTTCGCAGATGATTTCGAGCGGGTTCGAAAAATTCACGCGTGCCGATCATCACACCTTTTCGTTTTTCTGAGGGAATAGAAAAATCCCACTGCGGGAATTCTACCGGGTAAGGAGTGGGAATGAATCGGGTTTTGTGGACAAAGGTATCGGCAGTGATCCATCCCCAGCGAGGAGGGAGTATGGTGCAGGGTGAAAGCACTCCGTCTGCAAGATCAAGGATTTCCTGATAGTGGGAAAGGATTTTGGAAGAGAGCAATTGAGAGGTGATTTGATAGGGGCCCGCTTCTTTCCACGATACCCAAACCTGGTGGCCTTTATTTTTCAGCGCCTTTACAGCTTTAAGACTAATGCCGACTCGTTGACGAATCAGAACCAAAACGGCATCGAAGCGGCCGTCTCCCATGACGTCATCAACAGAATTACAAAATTTCCCCTGAGTGGCCGCCGCATAGGCGTGGAAGTTTATCGGAGGGTGCTGCCCTTTTTGATATTCACCCGGGCCACCGGCATAGTCTATGGTAGCGTCCCGCCCTTCCGGATTGAGCACGGCCAGACACATTTCCTTGCGTTTGCTGGCTGAGTTGGAGGCTTCCGTATTCATGCTTTACGATGACTTCCGTGGCACTCTGCGGGCTGGTGCGTGGAGGGTGGTGCGCGATGCAGGATTTGAACCTGCGACCCCCACCATGTCAAGGTGATGCTCTACCCCTGAGCTAATCGCGCATAGGTCTTCCGGTTGAGAAGACGAAAGCAGACTAAATCGCAGACAGCGCGACCTGCAACCCTTTTGTCACTTCTTTCCGAGTTCATATTTATTGAATATGTGAACCTGAACTTGCCGGAAGTGAACTTTAGCTGAATGTTCAGGGGCGATCTATGGACGAATCTTCGGATCATTATCATTCAACAAGTGCCGGTGGGAAACTCTATCGTAGAGTGTTCACGCCTCTTGACTGCGCGCCAGCTGAGCGGCGGGGCGGGGTTTTGCTGGTGCATGGGCTGGGGGACCATCTGGGTTGTCACGAAAAAGCAGCGCGCATGTTTTGTCGTCGGGGGATGGTCGCTGCGGGATTAGATTGGCCGGGGCACGGACATTCTGACGGTAAGCGTGGTCATTCGTTTGGGCTGGATCCCTTGATGGAATTGATCACAGAATCGCTGGCTGATTTACGAGAGAGGATTCCGGCTGGATCTCCCATAGGTTTGTATGCTCATTCTGCCGGAGCGTTTGTTTTATTACAGTATTTGAGAGATCAGGCTTTAAAGGGGGAGAAGGCGATCAATCCGCCTTCATCTTTTTCTTTTGTGTGGTTGAGTTCACCTTTGTTGCGTCCGGATTATGGGCAGGGGCTGGTTAAGAGGAAGGTCGGTGAATGGCTTTCCAAAATTGTTCCCAGTTTGCTTTTTGATACCGGGGTCTGTTCGGATCGTTGTTATCCGCCGGATCCAGAATCCGGATTACTCAAGGAAGACCCCCTGAAGCATCACAAGGTCAGTTTGGCACTGGGTTCAGATTTTATAAAAAGGAGCCACAGGTTGAATGACTGTGCATTGGCTTTTGAGCAGCCGACTCATTTGTTTATTTCCCAAGGGGACGTTGATCAGATATGTCCGATGGAGTTCTCTCGGGAGTTTTTTGAGGTCATTGATTTGCCTTCGGCGGATAAAATCTATCGAGTGTTGCCTGGAGTGCTGCACGAACCATTGAACGATCCCATCGCCGATGCATTGCTCGCTGAGTTGAGCGAGTGGGTCGACCAGGCCCTTATTGCTTCGGCTGGAGAGCGAACCAAGCGCGGTTGAGATAACTGCATGAGCAACCGGTGGTGGCGTCAGGGACCAGCACCAGGCCACCTGCGGGAATTGCATTGATCCAACAGCCCAATCGCAAACCGCCGTAGTTCTCGGTTCCTGCCTTGCGTTGCAGATCGTAGTAACCCAGGGTGGCTGAGCGATAGACCAGTAGGTGAGTGCTGGCAGCGATTTGTCCGCAACCGTAGGAGCGTCCGAGGCTGTGATTTTGTTCTTCGCCAGTGAGCAGGCTCCAGGCTCCGTTGCCGCCGGGCTGGCTTACCCAACCGGTTTTCTTTCCGAAGCTCTGTGATTGAAAGGCGCCGCCTTGTGCGTAAATGGTGTCGCCGTTGATCAAGGGACGGGTGATGTAGCCGGCGGGGCGGTCCCACAGGGGTTCGCCTTTGGAGGCTTTGAACACAGTCATGTGGCCGCCTTTTTCGGAGGGCAGGCGGTCGGTGGTGGATTGGTAGGCCATCAGTAGCGCGTCGTGTTCCGCACTCAGAGCGAGCATGGTCCCATAAATGTTTTGGTCTTGCTGCCACAAGACCTCCCCTTTCTCAGTATCGAGGGCAATCAGGCGTCCTTGCGGGTGCGGATTTTCTTTAGGCTTTTGTCGTCGTCGTTCTTTTTTATCCATTTCAGCTAATGGGCGGTCGATCAAAAACACGCCCTGGGCTCCAATAGCGATGGCGTTGTTGCGAATGGAGTCTTTGGCGCTGTAGATCCATTTTGTTTTGCTGCTCTTCACATCAATGGCGAACAGCGAGCTTGATTCGGTGAGCATGGAATCG
>JAADHD010000058.1 GCA_013152075.1 Verrucomicrobiota bacterium
ATTACAACAAGATCAACCTGACAAAGCCGTGCAACTTGCCCTGTTGCGATTGCACCGCTACACCCAAAGCTACTACCGACAAGAGTTCGGTCTCAGAACCGCAAAATCCTTCGCCTCCATGTTGGGCGAAATCGGGCTCACCGCTGATGTGCTCAATGCAGCAAAACCCGAAGCCAAGAATAATGCCAACGACTGGGCCAGATTCGCCGCCGCTGCCTATTTCCTCGGTGATCGTCCTGCACACATCGCCGCCCTGAAAACAGCGATTCAACTCTCCCCGAACACGGATCAAGCTACGATCATGCGAGCCCATCTGGTTTGGCTCACTGCTAAAAATAATCCATCAGTGGCAAAAGAAATTCTCGAACAGTCTCCGCAAAACCCCATCGTTTTTTCCGGGACCCTGCTTAACCGTTGGGGTAATTCGTGGCAGAACAAACCTTCTTCCTGGCTACCGCTCTGGAAAATTTTCACTGAAGTGGCCACCACACGCGGCGATTTTTCTGGAAAAAATACCGCAGATTTCAATCATTGGAGAACAGTATTGGCACACCTCGGAGGTTCATTGCTCGTCCGCGAACCCCTCGCCGGCGACGAGGCGGATCCCAAAAAAATGCTAGAGGAACGACGCAGACTCTTCACCAATCTATGCCAAGCGATGTTAAACGAGCCCTCACTGGCAAAACTGGGTTTTGCCAATCTCGCCCGTCTGGAAAAACGCGGTCATCTTGCTGGGCGCGAAAAAGAGTTTAATTTGATTGATCTAGCCAAACAAGCGCTCGCGACACAGAACAGCGGTCATGATATTTTCTTACAAGTTCAGCCCTCTCACCTTTCATTATTTTCACTCCCGCTTCGCTCCCCCGGCCAGTATCTAGTGGAAGCCGCTTTTGCCCGCAATGACCGTGACCTGCTCAACACCATTTTGTCAGGCAAGCTACATCACAGCAAAACACCTCCGTCAGATATCGACTACCTCAAAAGTTACTCTGATTTACTTTTCTGCAAATCTGCAGACTTTAATGAGAAAGCACTAAAACTCCTGCATTCAGAAGCTCTGCCCAAAGGGCATAATCGTTTGGTCTGCCAATTTGATATTTTAACAGCATGGCGTGCACAAAAGAGTTACACAGATATCCGACAGACGATACTCCCGAAATTAGACCTGGATTTGAACCAACATACTGAGTGGGGCATCTACCAAAATACAGAAAAAAACAATATCTATCTCGAAGGGCTGGTTGAAAAAGGTGAGTTTGAAACGTTAAAATTATTTATCGATGGTGCGCTGGAAAAAAACATCGGTCGCAAGGAAGATCAAGCCAATATCATCAAGCAGCTAAGCTCCAACAAACAAGGGTTTACCACTCATCTAAACACTCTCCAATTCTATGAAACCTTGGGATTTATAAGCTTGCTCGACCTGTTTGCCGAAAAACTACTGCTCACGCCCGAAATCCTAAAACTCAATCAACGCCTCGATTCTTCTTTTCTCACAACCTCAGCCTCTAAGCTCTTCAAACAACTGGAATCTGACGATGGAGTCAGCAATCCCGCCGCCATCACCACCTTGTTAGAGAACCCCTATTTCATGTGCGATGTTTCTGAATTTGACCCACTCCCCCTGACCTACCGAAAAAGCAAAGCAACCCTGTTTGACAAAATCGCCACTTTCCTGACTCTCTGCAACGCACAGAAACGAGAGGATGTTGTGAACTACCTCGAAAAGCGCAAGCCAACTACATTTGGCGCCGACCTGATGCTGGCACTGATCGCGGACACAGATTCTGAACAAAAAGTGGCCGCGTTGATGGCCAAACACGCTGCAGAAATTCGCTCCATGCCCGAGGTGAAACAACTCGCCCTAGGTACGGTCTTCGAAAATCTGGCTCTCGGTTTCGTCGATAAAAAAGGCAGCCCGTCAGGCTGGAAGCTGATCGATGAACTGCGTGACCCGTTGGCTTCACCTCAGCAGCCCGATTTAATCACTCAAATCAACTCGGCCAACACATTTTCCGAACTCAAATTATCCGGAATCGAACTCAGCCAACAACTGGTGCCTGCACTACAAACTACCATCACGATCAATCCTGAACTAGCTGCCAGCACCCTGGTCAAAATCTGGAAACTAGTGGATGATGCCCAAAAAAGCGGTGACCGCAATGTCACTTATGCCAGTGCGTCGGAATTCATTCGTAGTTTTTGGCGCAACGTAATTCGTTTGCCAGACCCTAGCCTGAATCTCTTCCCATTTCTACTCGACGTCAGCCAAGATGAAATCCTGGGGAAACAAATTCTTATCAGTCGCTACGACCTTCAGAATGCCGGAGATCAATTCAAGCGAATCATGGAAAAGAAAGGAGCTGACAAAAAAAAGGCCTTTGAGAAGACCTTCAACGAACTCGGCAAAATCTGCGCAGACCGCCCGGTAGAATTGACCTCGGCTATGATGTTCCAGTTTTACCATGTGCTGAAAGGACACTACACCTCCATCATCAGGTTCCTCGAACTAGAACGCGCCTCCGGCAGATACCCAAAATTAGCCGAAGCGATCATGATGGGAATGGAACAACACCATTCCACCCATCGCTGGAGTGGCACTAAAAAGGGCGATGGCCGCCAACTCACCGAGGTCAAACGCTGGTACCTGGCACGACTGCGTGACGAATCCCTGCCACTGCGTTGGCGAATTCTGCTAGCTACAGATGGCCTCTACCACCAACATGAGATGATGATCGCACCCGAAGCCGCTCATGCCGCCGCCGAAGTTCTGGTCTCTTGTTTTGAAAATGATTTGAATCTCGGTAACGACGAATTCAAGCACATCTGCCTCGCATTCGCCCGCGCCCAGAAACAGGAAAACTGGCAAGTTCTCGCTGAAGCTATTATCAAAAAATGGAATCGCCTGACCGCCTCCGGCAACAACCGAACCAACATGCGACCACCAGGCAACTTGTTTCTAAACCCTGATACAAGCACCCTGCTCGCCATGTTGGAATTAACCCTGCGCACAGGAAACCACGCGGATACGGATCGTCTGTTACTCAAGCACTCAAAAAACCTGCAAACCGAACCCAGCGCCATCTTCTCTCTCGCTCGCAACGGACGCCCTCAACTAGCGGCTTCATTCCTCAAACTCCACTGGCGCAAATTAAATTCAAAGCATCTTTATACCTGGCATGACGGCCACCCGCTTACGGATGAAACCCGTGCAGCTCTAACCGCTGCAGCCGGCACGCCCGGAATTGCTTTACTGGCAGAAATCCTGATCGCTGCCGCTCCTGATAGCCAAAAAATCTCGCATAATGACAACAAAAACTCCACACCTGCACTGGAACCACTGGAGCAATATCAAGAACAACGCTTAACCACTCTGGCCAAACGCTTCAAGGAGACATCCTTTGATTCCAAAGAAGCTCGCTATTTGACTTTGGAGTGGCTGACCGGCAATTCCATCTCCGCCGCCGCCTTGTTAGAACCTGATATCGCAGAACTTGCCAAAAAAACCATCGACCCTGCTGTCCTGCTAAAATCAGGAAGCTCCGCTCGACGGAAAATGTGGTTGGCTTACGGCCACATCGCAGGCGCAACCTCGAAAGGAGATCTCGCTCCCTTTGGCTACTATCTCGGCAAGATCAATCACAGCGAAAAAAAGAACAATACTCGCTGGTGGTTGCATTGGGAGACCTTTCAAGCTTTCCAAAAAAGCCTTCCCAAATCCTGGCCCGATCATCCTGAAAAAGTTGGCAAACAGATGATCCCCATTTTACAAGATTACCTCGAATCGGACGATCTTTTTAATCGCTGGGACAACAGCCTTTCGGTAGGCCTGCTGCTTGCCAGCCATGCTTGGATGGAAGACATGGAGAGCTTTGATCAGTGGTGGCAAAACCTGCCCGCTTCAAAAGAAAAAATATTACTCGATGATTGCCGTTATGTTCGGAAATTCGGCCTGGCCCTCAAATTCCTACTCGATCGTAAAAACAACAATAACACCCCGATTGATAAACGTATCGCAGTTATCGAAACCATGATGGCCTCTTCCCAGTTCAAACACGCCTACCAAGACTCTCCCAATTGGTTCCGCTACATCTCCTCGAATGGCATCCTCACACCGGAAGAAATCATCAAATATGGCAAACCCTGGATGGAATCCTACCCCCGAAAAGGCCTAGCTGTCGCCGAATATGCCATAATACTGGCCAAACTCGATCACCTCGACGAAGGTCTGACGCTAATCGATCAGGAAATGGAAAAAATCACCAAACACCCACCGGAGAAGCCTGCATTGTGGCAGGCACATCTGGTTTTAGGCAAAACTGAAACTCTGCTCGAAGCGAAAAAATACCCCCAGGCTCTGACGGTCTTGGAGAAATTTCCTACAAAAGTATCCGCAAATCTTTCCAATCAGCGATGGCAGCTAGAAAAACGAATCAAAAAATCTGCAAGCATCTTTCCTTAACAAAGAGGATTGACTACAAAATATTTTCTGGTGAAATACTCACACTAACAACATGGAAAAATCGAACACTCAAGACAAAAAGAAGCAGATCGACACGTTTTGCAAAACCTTTGCCTGCATCCGAGATGAAATATCAAAATTCATCGTCGGTCAGGATGATATCATCGATGATGTGCTCATCGCCATCATCTGCGGAGGCCACGTCTTGCTTGAAGGCGTTCCCGGGCTGGGGAAGACAGCGCTGGTCACCACTATCGCCCAAACCCTGCACCTCAAATTCCGCCGAGTGCAGTTCACCCCCGACCTGCTGCCCGCCGACATATCCGGCACCCAGATCATGGTCGAACGCGAAGGGAAAAAAGTCTTCGAATTCCAGCAAGGCCCCATCTTCACTAACATCCTGCTGGCGGATGAAATCAACCGTGCCACGCCCAAAACCCAATCAGCCATGCTGGAGACCATGCAGGAAAAATCGGTCACCGTCGCCGGGAAAACCTACCCGCTGGACTCACCGTTTTTTGTCCTCGCCACCCAGAACCCCATCGAACAAGACGGCACCTACCCTTTACCGGAAGCCCAGTTGGATCGGTTTTTCTTCAAGCTCTATGTCGAAGTGCCCAGTCACGATGAGTTCTCGGAAATCCTCAACCGCACCGGCGGGCTCAAAGCTCCAGAGATCAACGCCGTTGCCAGCTCAGATGATTTAAAAAACATGGCCGACCTTTATAAAGAGGTGCCTATCGACGACGATGTGCAAAACCATCTAGTCAAAGTAGTGCTCGCAACCCATCCGGAAGACCAACACTCTCCCGAAGTAGTGAAAAAATACGTACGTCATGGTAGCTCCCCGCGTGGAGCACAATCGATCCTCGCCGCATCTCGGGTAAGAGCATTGTTAGAAGGTCGTTACCACGTCGCCAAAGACGATGTGGATCGTATGGTTGTGCCCGCCCTGCGTCACCGCATCATTTTATCCTTCGAAGGGGAAGCCGAAGGAATGAAACCGGATGCCGTGCTGCAAGAAGTGATCAACGAAGTGAAATAACACTCCCCGGAGGCATGCTGCTCACCGACTCTTCATTTATCAACCGGCTGGAGTCCTTGTACCTGCTAGCTCGCAAAGTGCTAGGCGGATCCCTGAAGGCAGATCGCAAGACCACCAAAAAAGGAGCTGGCATCACCTTTGCTGATTATGCTGAATACCAACTCGGCGATGACTACCGCTCCATTGATTGGCGCATCTATGCCAAATTTGAAACCCTTATCATCAAGCTTTTTGAACTTGAGGAAGATGCGACTATTTATATCCTGCTCGATGGCAGTCACTCGATGCAAAGCAAATTTTTGCACGCCCGAAAACTGGCCGCCGCGCTCGGTTACATAGCCTTGAATTCCCTCGACCGACTTTGCGTGCTCGAAATGGCAGAAACCCTCAAACCCACTCTGGATACCTGTCGTGGTCGTGGCAACGTGCTGCGTTTTCTGCGCGCACTGGAAAGCGCCGGCACCTTTGGCAACAACACCGACTTCACTGCTTGCGCCCGCGAGTTCCAGGCGCGACGCAAGCAAAAGGGCCTCGTCATTGTGGTATCGGACTTCCTTTTCCCCGGCGGCTTTGAAGAAGGGCTCAACAGCCTGCAATGGCACCGCCACGAAGTATTCTGCCTGCAAGTTCAGGATGACAACGATCAAAAATGTGACTGGAAGGGAGACGTCAATCTCAACTGCATCGAAACCGGGCAAAGCCAGAAAGTCACCATCTCCCCCACCGAAGCCAAAGCCTATGAAGCCGCCGTCGACGAGTGGAACCAGGGTCTAAAAAAATTCTGCGCCCGCCAAGGCATCGGCCTCGCCACCACCACCCCGGACATCCCCTTCGACGTCATGATCCAG
>JAADHD010000183.1 GCA_013152075.1 Verrucomicrobiota bacterium
GAACACGGCAAATACCCCTCAACCCTTGCCCCATTAGCTCCCAATTACATCGACGCCCTCCCACTCGATCTCTTCACCGGAAATCTCCCACACTACCGCATCAAAGCCGACGGCACCCCGCTCATCTACTCCGTGGGCCTTAACAAAATCGACGAAAAAGGTCTGCTGAAACGCGACCGTGAGCTCGGCGACTGGACCTGGCAGTACACCCTGCCCGACGACTTCGACGAAGGCGATTGGCATAAATAAGCCATCCCCCCCTCATTCTCTTCTTATCTGTGAAATCCGTGCCATCCGTGGTTCTCCGTTTTTTCCGTCCTCCAGTGAGAAAAATGAGCAATTTCAAACCAGCTTGACGCTTAACCCTTGTCTCTCCCGAGGGCCAGATTTCCATTGTCAATTATCCATTCCTCTCCTAGCCTCACAGTTCATGATCAGCGTCCGCAATCTCACCAAACGTTACGCCGGCCACACCGCCGTCGACGACATCTCTTTCGAGGTGGATCGTGGAGAGATCGTGGGTTTTCTTGGCCCCAACGGAGCGGGGAAAAGCACGACCATGCGCATCCTCACCTGCTATCTTTCCGCGACTCAAGGAGCCGCCTCTGTCGGCGGATTCGACACCTTCAAGGACTCAATCGAGGTAAGAAAACGCATCGGCTATATGCCGGAGAATGTGCCCCTTTACGACGACATGCGGGTAAAAGAATACCTGCACTTCCGCGCCCAGCTCAAAGGCCTGCGCGGCCGCAGTGCCCGTCGAGCAGCCGGAGAAGCCATGGACACCTGCAGTCTGCAGGACGTGCGCCGGAAAATGATCGGCACGCTGTCCAAAGGTTATCGCCAGCGAGTCGGCCTTGCTGATGCCCTGGTCAACAAACCCGAGCTCCTGATCCTCGACGAACCCACTAACGGACTCGATCCAAATCAAATTCGACAAGTGCGTGAGCTGATCAAACACCTGGGTGAGCGTCACACCATCCTCATATCCACCCACATCCTCAGCGAAGTGGAAATGACCGCTACCCGGGTCATCATCATTGATAAAGGCAGGATCAAAGCCTCCGACACTCCCCAAAACCTGATTCGGCGTTTGCACTCATCCGGCACGGTACATATGGAAGTCAAAGCCAAGCCGAAGCAAGTGATCGAAAAAATAGAAACTCTTTCCGACATCAAAAATGCCATCCATATCGGAACCAGTCAGGGCTGGTCCACCATCGACGTCCATGCATTTTCGAACGTTGACATTCGCGAGCAACTCTCCTCTCTCGCGCAAGAACAAAACTGGCCCCTGCGAGAACTTTACCGCGACACCGCCTCCCTGGAAGATGCCTTCGTCGACATCACCCGGTCTTAACTTAGGATTTATCATTTCTTATTCCTAATTCCTAATTCCTAATTTTTTCACCCATGCGCCAATTTTTCATATTACTTCGAAAAGAACTGCGCTCCTTTTTTCTCTCGCCTTTGGCTTATGTGATCATAGCCCTGTTCACCTTTCTAAACGGTTGGCTATTTTCCAGCATTGTCACCGCCATGCGCATGAAAGTTAACCAGCACAGCCTGGTGTATAATCTCTTCGATTCCGGCTGGTTCTGGATGGGCTATTTTTTCCTCTTCCCTTTGCTGACCATGCGCTTATTCGCCGAAGAAAAAAAACTCGGCACGCTGGAAACCCTGCTCACTGCGCCGGTGCGAACCGCTCAAGTCGTGCTGGCCAAATTCGTCGCTACGACAATTCTCTACATTGTGATCATGTTGCCCATTTTTGCCTTCTTCTTTTTGTTCGAGGACATTACCGGGGAATCCGCCGCTTTCCAGAAAGGCGCGTTTTACGGAGCCGCCGCCATCCTGCTACTTGTTGGCATTTTTAATATTGCCATCGGCTGTTTTGCATCCTCGCTCACCTCGAATCAGTTAATCGCCGCGATGATCACTTTTGTCGTGGTCGTGCTTCATTATTTCCTCGGTTTCATTCATTATTTCGGTGCCAAGCTGCCTGCGGAGCTACTTGCTAAAGTTACTTATTTTTCCACCGTCGAACATCGCCATCTTTTCACCGAAGGTTTGATCGACTCACGACCTGTCATTTATTATCTCAGCTCTGCCGTCGTCATGCTGTTTTTAACTCACCATGTGCTCGAACGCCGTCGCTGGCAGTCATAATGCATCCCTCACTGATCACTCGACGACAAATCAACACTCATGGGAGCCACCGACAACATTCAAACTGAGCCTGCCGAAACACCGGCACGCCTCCCAGTGCGCCGTCTGTTCACCGCTCTCCGGGTTGCTTTCCAGGTCATCCTTGTTGTGATCATTTACGCGGAAGTGAATTACCTCAGCTTCGACCGCCATGAGCAATGGGATCTCACCCAGAACCGCAAATTTACGCTATCGGATACCAGTAAGAACTTTCTAAATAATCAGCAGGGTGATGTGAAAATCATCATGGCCTTTCTGCGCTCATCAGATCTTTTTTCTGATGTGAAAGCACTGCTATCAGAGTATAAAAGGCACAGCAATGGACGCGTCTCTTTAGAGATTCTCGACCTCAGCCGCGACCGTGACCGCCTACTCGACCTGAGTAATCAACACGGGCTCGTTTTTAACCGCAACTCCATCGTCCTCCTCACCCCCAATCGAACCAAGGTTTTGGCCGCTGAAGATTTGATCACCCGCTCTAACGACAAAAACCAACGAGTGGTGGAATTCCGTGGCGAAGAAGTCATTACAGCTTCCCTGCTGCAGGTCACAGAAAAACAACAGAAGAAGATCTATCTGCTGGTTGGTAGTCGCAGCGCTGACGAGTTACTTCAAATCGGCAAACAACTCTCTGCTATCGCCACCACTCAGAACGCCCGCATCGAATCCCTGAATCTGTCAACTGTGAACGCCATTCCCCAGGACGCAGACGCGGTATTCATTGCGGGTGCCACGGTAGATCTGGAACCCCGGCACATTGACATGCTCGAAAACTACTGGAACGAGCAACACGGTGGTTTGTTAATATTTCTCAACCCCACGGTAAAAACCCCAAATCTAAACGCCTTCATTCGTGCCTACGGAGTGGCTCCACAAGACGACCGGGTATTGTCTGTCGCCAGCATTCCCGGCATGGCATTGAAAAAAACCTTCAACGTCCCGGCCGCCTTCATCCCAGGATCACCGATCACTCGCAATCTGGCTGGCATTAACTTGCAACTCAAAGGCCAAAGCCAGTCACTGAAAATTTTTACCGACAACGAATTAATGGAAGCAAAAAAGATCCGGCCGCTCCCTCTGATGGTAGCCGGATCACGTTTCTGGGGCGAAACTGATTATCAGGAAGAGGTGGCTGCATTCAACTCAAAACAAGACAACCCGCCTCCGGTTTACACCGCCGCCTCGATTGAAAAAGGTGCTGCCGATGATCCTGATATGGAAATCAGCAGCTCCCGCATGGTCATTGTCAGCAACCCGGATTTAATCGACCCTGCCGGCAATACAAGCAAGACCAACGCGGATTTCACCATGGCTTCACTGAACTGGATGATTGACCGGTCAGAATTGATCGGCATCTCACCCAGAAAGCTCACCACTTACACTCTGGACATCGAGCCCGGTGATCTCAGCCTCCTGCAAACGCTGGCGATTTTCATTTTGCCAGGTATGGCTCTGATTTTTGCAGGAGCAATCAGAATGCTACGCCGACACTAGACACCTTTCACTGCATCAACTAAACACATGAGACCTGCCACCACATCGGTTCTTCTTGCCATCGCCATTGGGCTTGGTGTCTGGATCTACATGGAAGAGTCCGAGCGAGGCAAAGGTCCGGAAAAACAGGACAAAAAAGTTTTGGCTCATTTCCTGCCTGAAAGCGTAAAGGAAATTCACATGGAATCCGGTGGTATCAAATCCGTGATGATAAAACACGACGACCTCTGGTTTTTTGAAAAACCGGTCGCAGACCGTGCCGATCAGGCGACCGCCGCAGCTGTTCTTGATTTGCTCAGCCACCTGACCATTCGCGATGAAATCTCCTCGGAAGAAATCAAATCGGATGACAGTCTCTCCGACAAACAACTAGGCTTCACCGAAGAAGATCAAATCCAAGTGACCCTGATTTCGGAACCCAGTGACACAAAGAAGGGCTCTTCACATCCGGCAAAAAAAACCGTTCTAACCTTTGGTGATATCGCGCCCATGATGAATACCATTTTTGCACGCATTGAGGATAACAGTAAAGATGACCACTCGATTTTTATCGTCGATGGAAATCCAAGAAAGTACTTCGAAGAGCCCACCTCTGCTTTGCGCGACCAAACCCTGCTCTTCGCCCCCGTGAACCGACTGGCTGGACTCACCGTAAAAACCGCGCGCCATACCATCAAACTGGAACGCAAGCTCACCACTCCCGCCACAGGCTGGTCAATGGTCAGCCCACTTCCTGCCCGGGCGAACTCACAACTTATCGAATCCATCCTCGCTCAACTCTCCTCGCTACGAGTGGAGAGCCTACTCAAAGCCAATAATTCATCTGGAGCCAGCCCGAACCCGGTACCGGAAAACGGCGTGGTATTTGAACTCCAACTCCTTGGAGTGGAAAAACCTGTCTCCCTCTTTCTATCTCCCTCTCAGAACGCGAAGACCACCGCCCCTGAAACAAAGCGCGTCCCTCTTCTAGAAGCTCGGACATCCGACCGACCGGCAGCTTTCCTTGTCCGCTCCTCCTTGCTGACACTTCTTCCTCTCTCACCCAATACCTTCCGCGACCCTCACCTCGCTCGTATTCCCCTGCAAATGCTACACAGCATAGTTATTCAGACCCGTGACAATCCTGATGTCGTTCTGTCCGCCATGCCGCCTGAGAGCGGTCAGATAAAGTGGAAATCTGATCGTAATAGCAAAAGAGAAGATGCCAATCTAACCAAAATCATCGACTTGGTGGCAGCGGTAAACGAAGAGAGAGTTCTCAATTTTGTTGACGACCTGAAAGCCGACCCTGCAATCTATGGGCTCGACGCTCCTTTCACCGCCATCACCTTCAATGTTTTCCAGTCGGTATCCCTGAAACCGGGAGCAAATCCGCAAACGGAAACCCCTCAAAAACCCAAGATGCTTCAACGGACCCTCAAACTCGGTTTTGGCAAAGGCGATGCGAACCAATTGTTCGCGAGCTTTGTGGGCGAACCCTATATTTACCAGATTTCTCCGGTATTCAAAAACCGTGTATCGCCCCATCCTCTGAAATGGAAATCCCTCAAGGTGCTCACTTTTTCTACCCTCAGCTTGAAACAAATTGAGCGCACACAAAAAGACCAGTCCCCCGTGTCGCTCAGCTACGAATACACCCGTGATGAGTGGAAAATCCTGACGGACAACGAATCCGATACAAAAGATGTTGATCACCGCATTGCAGAAAAAATGAAAGCCACGCTAGGATCTCTAAAAGCGAAAGACTGGGTCACGACCAGCCAACTTGCTTACAAAGCCTTAAGCACTCCTTCCCTCAGCTTCAAAATCCTGATTGAAGAAATCGATCCTGCACTTCAAGAACCCCGGGATGTCACCCATACACTCAAATTTGCTCCTACTGCCAGCTCAGGGATTTATTACGGAAGCATCGACAGCTCCCCTGACGTTTTCATCATCGATCGTGAAACTTACCGGGACTTATCTCACAACCCAGTGATCGAAACGAATATAGATTCGCCTCTAGTGAGGTAGTAACCGAAGCGGAAAACAGCCTTTACACTTTTTTTCGTCCTACATAAATGGACGAAATACCTCCCCACAGAGGATAACAAAGAGCCTCTTCGAAACCATTCTCTTGTATTAAAGAACACATTTCCACTCCCGATGGAAACCTCTCTATCGAGGTAGACAAATAATCGTAAGCCTCCCTATTTCCCGTCAACCACCCTCCAATAGCAGGCAGTATACGATGCAAATAAAATCGATAGGGCCCTCTCAGTATTCCTTTAGGTATCGAGAAATCCAGAATCACCAGATGAGCGCCCGGTTTCAACACTCGGCTTAATTCGCGCAAAGCTCCATCCCAAGTCGCCATATTTCTGAGCCCATACCCTATCGTAAGGGCATCAAAAGCCTCGTCCGCAAAAGGCAATTGCATCCCGTCCGCTACCAGCAGCATCGGCAATCCACGATGACGTGCTTGCTCAAGCATCGGAGCACAAAAATCTGAAGCAATGACTTCTGCCTCAGGCATTTTTTTCAACACTGCGGCTGCCAAATCTCCACTGCCACTGGCGACATCCAGAATCCGCTGCGCCCCAAAGCCACTTACCAATGAGGCCACCTGTTTGTGCCATAAAATGTCCACGCCCAAACTCAGCACATGATTGTGGTCAGCACGTAACGCTTGGCAATCGAACTGAACGCATTCCTGACAAAAACCGGATCCTGAGACATCTGAGGAATGAAAAAAGTGCTCACGAGAGGACTCGAACCTCCACGGGTCTCCCCACATGAACCTGAATCATGCGCGTCTACCAGTTCCGCCACGTGAGCAGTTAATTGAAACGGCTGACCGTCCCAAACGGGGCCGCACCTAATCACGGAATCCCCATGCCGACAACCAGAATTATCCTTTACGCCAAAATATTGTGATTTCTGCTCACCTCCCAACGGTTCCCGAAGACAGGGCTTTGATTTTAAAAACCCAAAAAGGTGGCTGAGTCAGATCCTTTCCCCCATTGAAAATAGGCGTGCGATGAAGCTGACTGGAGAAAAAATGCAGTTTGCCATCGGTACCAAAACAAAGACCATCGGGCCACAGTATGCGTGGATCGGTAATCAGGTTGTGCAGGCGCCTGTCCGCCGCCGAAATGTAAGTGATGGACTGCCGTTGGATGTCGGCAAAATAAATATTCCCCTTGGAATCAATAGAAATACTGCTAGCGATCGGTTTCTGGCCTGTTACCCGCTTCAATCGTCCGGCTAGCATCCCCTTAATCAAGCTTGAATCCCTGAGATACTTAGTCTCGACCTTATACAGGATCTGACTATTCATCGGTCCAAAAAATAGCCAATCTCCCTTTTTATCTACCGTAATGGGGTTTACTCCGCTCAGAGGCTGTATCTCGCGCCCATCCGGTCGCTTCACAGCAACCGTTTTGCCATCCAACTGCAAACCTATCTGAGCAGGGCGAACCGAATTATCACCATGCAACACCCGTCGCGACAAGCCGGTCAATAAATCCACCACAATCAAGGCCGCATCCTGCCCACCCGCAGGGTCTGCCAAATAAATGAAAGGTTGCTCCGGATCAAGCGCTAAATCATCCAGGAACGAAGTCTCAACCAGCGCCCCCTCGGTTATTGGTACCACCCGGTGAAGCTTTTTCTTTTTTGTATTCCATGCAACAAGCTTGGGCGGTTTCTCGGTACGTCTGCCATTATCGAGCATCCATACGATCCCATCCTTATCACACTCAACCCCCAGCACGGAATCGAGAACCAATGGCGGATTCCCCACTCCAGTATTCATCTCCTGATTCGGAAAGGGTTCCCAAATCCCATCACGAGTCAAACGCATCACCTTTATCTTCGGATCAAAGAACTGATGGCAGCTGACAATATATGAACCGTCCGGCGTGATTGTCATCCCTCCCGGGCCACAGGGAGCTTGGGCCGATTCCTCCAGGCCTACATTTTTTTTCTTTCCAAACGGAAATGCCCACCCCGTCACCGGGTCCAACAGTCCGAATATCAGTCCGAAAAGTATGATGTTCCTTACCATTGATCTCATCAGGAAATTAACTCCGGATACTTTTCCATCGCCAAATCACGACACAGCGTTTCCACTTCGACAGCAGAAGCGACTCCGCCGATTTTCTCCACCAACTGCTGGCATTCAGGAACTTCCAATCGAGAAATTGCCCGCCGCACACTTAACAATTGCGAAGCCCCTACACTCAACTCATCAACCCCAAAGCCCACCATCAAAGGAGTCATCATCAGATCGCCCGCCATTTCCCCGCATACCCCGGCCCATATTCCATTACGGTGCGCTGCCTCAACCACGTGCTTGATCAGCCTCAATACGGCAGGATTAGAAGTGCGAAACAAATCAGCCACCCGGTCATTCACTCGGTCTACGGCCAAGGTGTATTGCACCAGATCGTTCGTTCCAATACTGAAAAAATCCACTTCTTTAGCCAGCTCATCCGCCATCAAGGCCGCGCTGGGAATCTCAATCATTGCCCCTACTTCAATATTAGCATCAAAAGGTTCACCCGCCTTCCTGAGGTTTTCCTTTTCCTCGTCCAAAGCAGCAACCGCATTGCGAATCTCCTCCACACAACAAATGAACGGAAACATCACCCCGACCTTCCCCCGGGCACTGGCTCTCAATATTGATCTCAGTTGCGGTCTAAAAATATCCGGCTCATCCAGACAAACTCGAATCCCTCTCCATCCCAGAAAGGGGTTGGGTTCCGGTTCAGTAAATAATCCGGGCATCAGTTTATCCCCTCCCAAGTCTACCGTTCGAATAATGACCGCATTGGGAGCCACCGCCATGGCCACATCGATATACTGCCGCGTCTGGGCTTTTTCCGTTCTCAGCGCTTCTTCATTCGCATAAAAGAATTCGGTGCGGAATAACCCAACTCCTTCTGCTCCCTGCTTTTGAACCTGACTAACTTCATGAGAAAATTCAATGTTCGCTGACAGAGTGATTTGCTTCCCATCTGCAGTTTCGGTTTCACGGTCCCGCATTTCCTGAAGGTCATCCAACAGAACCGCTTTTTCTGCTTTCAGAACTTCATACTTTTCAAGCGTTTCCTCACTCGGACGAATAATCAGCAAACCATTGTAGCCATCGAGCAATACCACGTCACCCGTCTCGACTTCGGAGCGCAAAGCGGGAATACCGACCACTGCCGGGATATTCAGCGAGCGTGCCATGATGGCGGTGTGCGAAACCGTACTCCCCACCTCGGTCGCAAATCCCATTACATGATTACGATCTATCGAAGCCGTATCGGATGGGGTCAGGTCATGCGCCACCAGAATAAACTCCTCTCCCATGCCCTCGAACACCATTTCTTCATCGGCATTCTCACCCGGGCCAAGATTTCTCAGCACCCGTCTGGCCACATCTTCGATATCGATCGCACGCTCCCGCAAATACGGATCTTCAATCCGGCGCAATGACTCCAGATACCGTTCTATCACCTCGAAATAAACCCGATCCACATTCCGACGCTCGTTTTCGAGCAAGCGCATGATTTCATCGAGAACCGTAGAGTCCTCCAGTAACAACAAATGCGCATCGAATATACTGGCATTCTCCGAACCGGCCGACACCTCGATCTTCTGCCGCATTTCTATGATCTGCTCGCGAGTCTTCACTAAAGCCTGCCGCAATCGTGCCTTTTCACCTTCCACTTCGCCCTCGGCAATCCGTCTGGATTCCGGCTCATCCATCAACACCCCCTTCAGATGCACCCGGCCACGAACGATCCCCGGAGAGACAGCTGTCCCAGCAAATCGAATTTCTTCCCGTGAATCATTTTCAGGCATAACGGATAATTTTCTCCATTTACAGCCTGGTCTCCAAGCAAAATCGAGCGTTCACATTGGAAAAGTCAGCTACGGACTTTCCTGTGATCGAACTACGTCTCTTTAGTAAACCCGCTTTCAATCAAAGCCCCTAGGCTGTCCATTGCGTCTTTTTCATCTGCTCCATCAGTGGAAATATCAATTTTAGCGCCCTCTTCGGCAGCTAAAATCATTAAGCCCATTATGCTTTTCCCATTTACTTGCTCGCCATCTTTAGTCACCCACACTTCACATTTGAAGCGATTGGAGATTTTGACAAACATCGCAGCCGGACGGGCATGCAATCCTTGGCGATTAGTAATAGTGTATTGTTTTTCCAACATCGGCAGACTGAGTATCGGGGGAAGTAATCCAGGTTTTCCAGCGGGGAATCTGATTCACACGACTGATTTTCGTCGCTCACGCATCATTTTCAACAATTTCTTGTTAAATTCCACCGCTGAATCATGTCCCAGAGACTTTAATTTCTGATCCAGGGCCGCCACTTCCACCAATTGAGCTATATCCCTACCTGGAGCCACCGGCAATTCCACATGCGGAATCTTCATGCCCAACAAGTTATAGTGCCCTCGATCAAGCCCGATCCGATCCACCTCGTTCATCTGATCCGCCGGGCGAAGCGTAATCACCAGATCAAGTCGCTTTTCCGTCCGAATGGTGCCAACGCCAAAAAGAGCCGGCACATTTATAATTCCCAGACCTCTCACCTCCATGTGATTTTGACCCAGCTCAGGTGCAGCCCCAATAAGCTCACGTCCTTCAAAATTCCTGAAATGCACCAAGTCATCTGAAATCAAACTTGCGCCCCGCCGCAAAAGAGATAATACGGTCTCACTTTTCCCCGTGCCACTGTCGCCCCGAATCAAAATACCAATCCCCATCACGTCCACCATAGAACCATGCTGAGTGGTGCGGGCAGCAAATTCCCACTCTAAACGCACAGTCGCAGCGTTGATGAATTTCATCGTCACCATGGTCGTCTGAAACACTGACAACTTGGCTTTATTCGCTATCTCCACCGACGCACTACTGATCGTATCACCCCGACTGACTATGATGCATGGAATCGGGCGCTTACAGAGATCTGTAAATCGCTTGCGTTTTTCCGTCGTATTCAGGTTTTTCAAAAATGACCGCTCAGCTTTACCAATCACCTGAATGCGGTGATGGGCAAAATAACTGTAATAACCCGCCAAAGCCAATCCCGGACGATTGACGGTGGGCTCCAGAATTTCCCGCTCAAACCCACTGCGAGTCCCAATGAGCTTCATACGAAGTTCTTCTCCGTGACGCTCAAAAAAATCCGCAATGCTGACACTCTTTACTTTGCTGCCCTTGCTTGTGTTTTTACTCACGCTCAAAACTTTCGCTGTAATGCTGGTTTCAGAACCCATATCCGATAGAACCGGGCTCTTTCTTTTTCTGATATCCCTACGATGACAGAGAATAGCTTCTCCCGCCGTCTGCGGTCGAGACAAAAGAAAAGATTATACCCGCTTATCAAGCCTGCTCCGGTTCAATCATTCCGTAATCGCCGTCTTTGCGACGATAAAGCACACTCAGGCGATCACTCGCCACATTATGAAACACAATGAATGATCGTTCACTCAATTCCATTTCCATAATCGCATCCTCTTCATACAAAGGTCGAATCCGATAGTTATCCTTGTGCACAATCACGGGCTTCAAATCTTCCTCGTGATCGTCCGGCATGTCAGCACTGAAAATTCTCTCTTCAAGATGTCTGATATCCTGCTTGCGCGGGCGATGGGATTTCAGCATCCGCGTTTTATATTTTCGCATCCTGCGGGCAATCTTGCTCAAGGTTTCATCGATTGATGCATACATATCATCAGTCTCCGTGTCCGCCTCAATAGTGATGTGATTGGCGCAATGAAGAATCACTTCAGCTTTTTGGCGGTTCTTCTGCACATCGAGGATGACTTTAGCTTCGATGATCTTCGGATAATCCAGATGCAGGCCCTCTACCTTTTTATGAGCATGATCACGCATCGCATCAGTGACGGTCACATGCCGTCCGGTTACGGTTATCGGAAGATTTACATTTTGTACCTGCATAATATCTATTCTTTCTACTTAT
>JAADHD010000316.1 GCA_013152075.1 Verrucomicrobiota bacterium
GATCTTTCACCGTGATGTTCAGATACATTAACCGCTCCGCATCAAAACCTGTGGGAACCTCATGGCCATCCGTTGCATTCACTATTTGCAACGCAAATTTAATGCCCGAAGCATCATTCTGAGTAACTTTAAAATCACCAAACTGCAGTGCTCTTCGCAACACTTGGTGTCTCTGGGTATTAATTTGATTCAGCAATTTAAAGGAATTATTCAACTCTTCGCGTAAAGTTGTCCGGGCGATAGAATCATTCCACGGCCATGGTAAAGCCTTTTCTTTATCGGGTTTTTCAAGCACTGCCTTTTCGAATGCGCTGGCAGGGTCCCCCCATCCCTCTTCCCATTTAAACTTGATCAAGTGCTTTATTCCAACCCTTTCATACTCATCGGTTCCCGGAATTTCACGTTCGTATTCCCACATAGCCTGCCTAAGGCTTTCAGAGTGGGGGAAAATAGAGGGGTGAACGATCGAATAATCTGGCCCCGCAAACATATGATTGGTGCGCTTGCGGTTAGTTGTTGCGATACCATACTGTCCGGTGGCGTCATCGCCTTCCTCGGCCCAAATATCTCCCCCAATCCGAGCACCTGGTCCACGCAAGTAATTTAGCAATTCAAACTTCGCCGGATCCTCCAATTTCACCACATTCGGAGCTACTGCACCGGGTATCTTTCCCATGTGACAATCCTGACAATTTTCATTCTTCTTGGCAGCTGGAGAATTTTTCCATTGAGTGAATGCCTCTTCAAGTCGGAAACCATTGTAAAGGTTAACATCGTGACAGGTGCCACAAAACCCAGACTTGGCTATAGGATCGAACTTTATGACTTCGGCGTGAATGTCTTTTTTGCCAATTCTCTTTTCCTCACCCTCTTCAGGTGCCTTGGGATTCAACTTGTTAGCAAGTTTCTTAATTTTCAGAGTATCCTTCAGGATTTTATCCCCCTTTGGACCGTAAACAGGTTCAAAAATGCTACCTTGATCAATATGGGTACGTCCGCTGACCTTGCCATAGTTTTTCGAAACACGATGGCAAACGATACAAGTGATTCCTTCCGTGGTAGCGGGGTGACGTTTTAAGTTACTGGTGAACAAGGGTTCGTCTCTTTCCATGCCGACTTGAGTGTGACACCGAATACAAAAATCACCATTGGTGCCGGAGGTCAGCACATTGACCGCCGCCTGCATCGTATTGAAAACCGGGCTTATCTGTGCATAGCCGTGCGCGGATACCGACCATTCGCGGTAGTGATCAGGGTGACAGCTTGCGCATGTGGCGGCACTCGGGTAGCGCTTTTCCGTTTCCAGATTTTTGAGAAAGGTCAGATGCGCATCCGCAGCGGATGCGTATTTTTTTTCTTTTTTCTTTTTTGGAGTTTCTTTTTTGGTTTTTGATGAACCAGAATCATCACTTCCAAAGTCATCATCGCCAAAATCATCGTCCTTTGCCGCTGGCTCTGCACCAAAATCATCGTCTTTTACGGCCGCCGCCGCCTTGGTCTTTTCACCAGCTGGCGCCTTGCCTTGCTGTTCCTGCGCAGATAGATCTACGTTAAAACATATTGTTAGCGCGAATAAAACGCATAAAAATCTCAAACTGCTTATTAGCGCGGTCGGTTTCATAGTTGTGGGTGCCTTATTATTTAGGGTAAGAGCAGTGTATGCCATAAAAGTTATGTGATAAAAAGTGCAAAATTGTTTTTATAACTGCCGCTATGGGTGTCTGTGGAAATATACGGTGATTTTATTTGCTGCGCAGGCTACCACTGAATTTGGCGGCGTTCGAATGATAATCATGGCATTGCAGGCAATTGTTACCTGCTTTTGATTTTTGATGGCAACTCGCACAGTTGGTTTTTTCATCAATGGGCTTAAAAAATGAAGCGTAATTGCGAGGGTCCAAAAGCTTGTTCGATTTTCCGCCTCGAGGGAAAAAATCGCGGTAAGTGTTGGTTTCCTGGGGAGTGTGACAAGCATTACAATCCTGACCGATCAAATGTTTCGCGTGTGAAAAGCGGGTGAGGTCGGATGAAGGATTGATCGCCTTCGGAGTTCCGTAAGCACCAACCCAATTGACCTTGTATTTATCAGAAGCCGAGTCACGATCAACCGTGTGACATTTGAAGCACTTGCCCGAGGCCTCCGAAAGCACACCCTCTTTCCCGCCGAAGGTATGATCGATTACTCGGCGTGCGTTTTTCCATTTGAGCGATTTGGCATCTTGAGAATTTAGGGTCGCAAGAGCGGCTTCAATCCACGCCTTGATGAGGGGATCGGCATGGCCTGCTGATCGATAGTGAATCGCGTGCTCATCGTAAAACCACCCACCCGCAGATTGCCAGTCAACAAAATTAGGCTCAAAGGCTTCAAATTTCGGGGTTATACCCTGCTGTTTTCCGTCCGTTTTTTTCGGGGCATCATCGTCACCGAAATCATCATCATCTGCCGGCGCGTTCTTTTTGGCCGCATCATCGTCACCGAAATCATCATCATCTGTCGGCGCGTTCTTTTTGGCCGCATCATCGTCACCGAAATCATCATCATCTGTCGGCGCGTCCTTTTTGGCCGCATTGCTCGCACGCTTGCCCCGAGAAGACCCGCCTTTAATAGCAGTTGGATATCGGCTTTGTGAATAATCGAATAATTCCTGATCAAGCCCGTTCGAGAATAATTTATCTTTATACGCGTTAATAAATACCTTGTTGAGAACCGCCTCATCGGATCCCTCCTCCATGATTCCTCCACTCAAAGATTGGTACTGTTTCATATATGGAGCCCCACTGATCCTCAATTCAGAGAATATCTCCTTGATCTCCCATGCAATATTTTCAATTGCGGAAATCTCTTCATCACTTGGATTAGCCAAAGCGCTTAATTTCATCAAGCCCTCATCGTCAGTCAGCTTCTTCAGAACCTCAAGGTCATCGCTAATTCCAGGCCGATACATCAACAAATGCTGCAAGGCGGCCGTCAAGGGAAACTCTGTTTTAGGCCACAAACCGATCGAGCGGCCTTTCTTTTTCAAGCGTTCATTGAGCGTTTTTAAATCAAGTTTAGGGAAAACAAAATCACTGAGTTTCCACTGCGTTCCGGGAAACAGAAAACGGCGCACGGTATCGACAGAAAGCCCTTCGAATAACGCCTCATTATTACCAACTCGATGGAAACTGTTTTTGTCCAGCCTTGTAGCAAGTACACCACTTCCTTGATTCCAGGTATCGAAAAACAGTGATTGAAGGTCTGATGCAATCGCCCCACCAAGCTTCGCGTGTGATTCGCCAGTGAGCGAAACCACACCATAATCATCTTCGTTGTTAAGTTTCGAGACAGCTTTTTCCTGACTCTCATCAAGTAGTAAACGCATCGGAGGGATTAGCCCGCCACTGGTAGGCCAATTGCCCTGGGCTACACTTTGATCGATTGCTGGAATGGCCAGCATGGTCAGGGCATCCCCTCCCATTACAGATTCCTGATGGCAGGCACCGCAACTAGCATCGTATCCGCGCAGACGCATGAAGGCACCTTTTTTGTTCGGCTGATGGCAATGAGTGCAAGACTCCCCAGTCGCAAAAGGCCGCTCCTGATCATAGCCCTTAATGGTAGCTTTAGAGCTGTCGCCAAAGTGTTTTTGGTAATGGCTGCCATGATCAAAAAATATCCGTGTTCGCCGGGAGTAGGGGTAATTTGTTTGCGCGAAGGTAGGGTGCCCTTTGTCGAAGCTGTGGAATTGTTTTTCATGGCATACCTGACATTGTTTGTCGGAAAGATCTGTCAAATTATGACTCGAGCCTTCATGCTCCTGATGACAGGTTGCGCAGGCAAGCTGGCCCGTTGCACCATTTTTGCGGAGAGGGCCTTTTGAGGCAATCCACAGCGCCACTTCTGCCTTCCCGGCAAAAGCCTGTTCCGTATCGTTCGCCGATTTTTTTGCAGCAACGGTTTTTGATTCTAGTTTAGTGGGGCTCCAACCATGTGAATAACGAGCCGATTCCTGCCACGATCCAATTTCGTTTTCATGGCAGTCCAGACAAAGTTGGCTGTTATTTAGTGCCCGGCCTTTCAGAAAATGTGGATCCGCTGCTGATTCCAAACTACCCAGCGAGCTTTCTGTGTGACAACGTCGACACTCCATCTGCTCTCCTGCATGAGCAGTCGTCAAGCGCCCTGCAACGAAAGCTGAATCGTGCGGCCCACTCGAAAGCGTGGCAAGAAGAACACCGACGGTCAACAGCACAACACCTATGCTTACCAACTTACGCACTTCACGAAGTGAGCGAGTTGGCTGACAGGTGGTCAACGAACAGCCACATTGCCCGTCAGGGCAAGGGCCTGTTTCACATTCACCACCCGCTGAATCCGGGCGCGTGCAGTACCATCGACCATCCTTTAAGGCCGGCAGACACTCTCCGCTACCTCGGCACTTGCCTTTTGCAGACGGCCCGAGCGGACATTCCAGCCCGTCCTTCGAATGGCCGCATAGCCATTTTCTCGTCGGACGATCGTAGTCTCGTTCGCGGTGGCCGGTTTTCTGTAAATTCTTGGGCATTAATTAAATTTGTTTTTACCGGCGCCTCAACTGCTCCCTCCGTAAAGCAAAGCAAGAATACCGTGAACCGTGCCTAGTAAAATGAGTCCCCAAGTAAGAGGAATGTGGATGAATAACCACCCTTTTAAAAGCCGGTGGGAGGCATCCTGGAAATCCAGGTTTTCTTTAGCGGATATCCACTCTGTTATCTCCTTAGCAATTAAGATCTCGTCTTCCGAGAGGTAGCGCATCCGGGCCTGTAATTCATTTTCTAGGCGATGCGAATACCTGCGTTTTTTTGGGCCAAACGAATGTATCACAGAAGGTCGAGTCTTCAGGTATAAGTTCAGATGCTCAAGATAAAACTCTGGCAGAGTAGAGGATTCACAGGATTCTTCAGCCCCTTCCACAAGAGCCTGCACCTTATCGTAAATCTCTTTCCGACGGCGGGGAATCTGTTCATAACTCACCGCTTCACCAGATTGGTTCATCGTTTTTGGAAGGGATCTGGTCAAAAACAAGCCGAAAACCCCACTGATAGCGACCAGAGCGAACAAGATTGCCAAGGTGATCTCTAAAGTTCCCGACCGCACATGAAAACCGATGTGTAGCAGAAACACCAGCACCGAAAATAGCCCGATGTAAATATGAAATTGCATCCAAGTCGATGCCTTGAGCAAGGGAAGAAAGGGCAACTTTTTCCTCAGGTTAAAGAGGGCCAGGAATACGGTGATACCCAGAAGTGAAGTCCCGGTATAAATTGCCGTAGGAGCCATACCGATATTGGACCACACCCAAACGGCAATGGTTATCAGGGCAAAGCCCACTAACAACGAAGAGTTGATTATGAGTCGCCGGGAAAATTTCACTTTCTATCAATCCAGTTAAAAATTACTTCCGGGTCGGTCATATCAGCCCTCACCAAGGCATCATGCGGACAGGCATTTACGCAGGAAGGGCCTGTAGAAAGCGTTTCGCACAAGTCACACTTGGTCGCCTTGAGAAGGGGTGCTTCGGTAGGAGATACACGCACCATTCCAAGTTCTGCATCGAGGCGGGTTCCCGGTTGAAAATCGCCATTTCGATCCCGCAGTTCCACCATCTGAATGTTCTCGTAAGGACAGTTATCCGCACAGGTGCTACAGCCGATGCAAGTGTACTCGTTGATAACGACTTGCTTGCCAACTGTATTACGCTGGATCGCTCCAGTCGGGCAACCAATCATGCATAGAGGGTCAACACAATGCATGCAGGCATGAGTAAGTTGAATGCCGTCCTGCTTGGGCCCTTGGCGAATGAAGCGAGGATTGTTATCATGAGTAGTCGCACAAGCTCGAATACAATCATCGCATTGCGTACAGCGATTCAAATCAATGAACATTGCAGCTGTGCCATTGATTGCCCTTTGATCTAGGAGAAACTCCATCATGGCCCCGTCTTCCTTGGTATCCCAACGGTCATCTGGCTTGAGCCCTGATAGTTCAGTTTCGAGTGCTTGTATATCAAGCGAATCGAGTTTGGGAATAACAATCGACTCAACCGTAGGAGTAGGAATTGCAAGAATATCAACGTAGCCGACTGCGTACAAAGTGTGTTGATAATTCAAATGGTGATCTCTGAATTGAGCACTGTCCAACGTCGTATTGTGGTGCAACTCAGCCATGCCATAGGTTTGGCCTTTCCCGAGATAGGCTACGGTTTTTTCGCCGTGATTATAGCGTCGAGTTACTCTGACAAATCCGCTTCGCACTACGATAAGTTCTGCCGCGATGCTTCCTTGCGTTACGATTAGATTACCGGTTCATTCAACTTGTTATCATCGGTCTCGGCCATTTCTTTGAATGTCGCCTTCCAAGAATACTCTCCATAAGAACGAAATTGCGTATGTTGCGCTACTTGGGAAATTTCCGATTTATCCCCATCAGCCACAGCACTCTCTCCAGACTTGGGCGAACTACTACTTCCCCGCGATAAGTTCTGGAAATATTCGGTGTGCGCCAAATGAGTAGGCAGTGAAGCGAAGCGATAACGGCTGTCGATAATCTCCTTCCAACTAGGCGAAAATTTTCGAATGTCTCGCAGACCCTGCCAACGAATTTCAAGTAAGCGGGTATTGTCACTGCCGGCGATCACACTTGCTGTTCGAGGAGTGCGACTCAGAGCCGCAATTTCTCCGAAAATTTCTCCAACTTGATCATCATTTTCGACAAGGGGTTTTAAATTGTCGGGATCAACCTCTTCGATTGAACCATGTAACAAAAAATCTGAATAGTCCTGTAAATGAAGGATTTTGCTTTGTGTCTTTTCAACATTAGGCCTTTTAGCATTTCGTCGGTTTTCCGGATAAGGAAAACGACGGTGGAAAGTTCGGGCTATCGATTTAAAAAACTTAGTAAACCCTCCATTAGCCCGGCTTTCCTGTAAATGGGACGGCAATTGGGCGAGAACTATATTTACCCCGCCTTTGAGTATCATGAAGGCTGAATTTCCATATTCCCCTTCTCTGACAATCAGTTCACCTTTCTGGAAAGTTAAAATTCGTGTGTCGTATCTCAATATCCCATCAACCCCTTGATCACTCGGGAAGCGGTTACGTTCGTCTTTAAGCTGCTTCAGAGGCCCCTCCAATAGCTCGGCCACCAATTCGGCGCTCATTTCAGAGCCGCTCAGCTCGTCAGCATATGGCACGTCCCAGCGTTGGGGGCGGTCAATCAGATTGGAGGTTTCTTCCAGCATGGGAGAGGGAGAATGGGACGGAGCATGGAAGGCTCCCAATTACGGGGTATATGCTGTTCCTTTGCCCTCGGCTGGAATCAAAGCATCCAACGCGCCGAGTTTACTTCCGTCATTTTCTTTAACAAACATTGCGATTTGCTTGTTGATCTCATCGGCAACAGTAGTCAATGGCCCCGCGTTTTCAAAGCTTAACAGTCCCTTGGTGCTGATCACCTCTTGGATCTTCTTTAATTCCGCAGGTGCGGCATCTCCTAAAGTTTCAATGATTTCGGTTATCTTCTTCCGCGTTGATACGCAACGTCTGCCCATTGCTTTATAGTAATCCGCCTTCTCTGTAGCACGAGCCAATCCACGCATGCTGAATTCCATTTCCAGAGCTTTACCGACAACATACAGCTGTCGTTGCCTGTTTTTTGGTGTGGCCGCATTGGTTGATCCTTTGCTCTCGAAAAAGTTGTGTCTAACTTCGCCTTTCAACCACGAAACCAATTCGAATTCGGTGCTACCAGGTGAGTGTCCGCCGATATTCACCAGTTTTTCATCGGTAACAATATGACAACTGTAACAATTCGTCGCCACTTTATGCACCTCGAAAGGGTAAAGCAAACCTGCCGCCACTGAAGCCTCTACCCGCTTTTTCAGTCCCTTTTCACCATCATCGCGCCGATCCCCGGTATTGTGAAGATCGAGCCAGTCCTTAGCGCCTTCGTGACAACTTTCGCAACTTACACCGCCGATAGCTTTTGCTGGAGCGCTACCACGCTTCTGCACAGTAAAGTGACATTGAGTGCAAAGCCCGCTGAGTTGGATTTTGGCCGGTGATGAGATACCCATGTTCCTAGCGATCTCAGCCGCTCTTTTGTCTTTGTGCAAATCCTTGTTCGCGTAGTGTTTGGTTTCGTGTAAGGCCTTAATTTCTGATTCGTGACATTCGATGCACTTCTCAGATCCCAGCACCTTGCTATGTTGGAGAAACTTCTTTGAAGCAATATCCTGTCCATAAGTTGGAAGGCAGATGGCGAATGCCAAAAGCATAGGAAGGAGTCGAATGAGAGATTTTGAGGAAAATGCTGGGACTAATGTATGGTTCATCGGCGCTACAGTGCACATTTTTTAAACTTAATTCAAGACAAAATTAGGTCTTATTGAGATCCGTTATCAAGTGCGGATAAGCATAAAGTGACAATAAACTTAATGTCGATGAGTTCTAGTTTTCCCAGCATAGACCTAAGCAGATCTCTGTGATAATGTGTCCTAGCTTTACTGTTCTATTTATATTTTTCACCCATTGCTTGCCGAAATTCCAGTTTTTGATCAGGTCTCCACGTTCGCCCTCGAACATTGGCGTGATGCGGTATCGATTTTGATCCTGTGGGTGATGCTTTATTACGGCTACGTTTTTTTTCACGCCACACGTGGGGCTCGTATTTTTACTGGGTTGGTGGCGGTGTGGATTGCTCTGACTTTGTTATCCGAATTATTCAAGCTGGTGGTGATCGGGTGGATATTGAAAAGCGTGTCGGTGTT
>JAADHD010000042.1 GCA_013152075.1 Verrucomicrobiota bacterium
CTCCCGTCCCCCAGGGGAGCGGGGGTATCTCTTGTAACTTAGAAAAATTAACGCTTATTGAAAAAAACTCTTGAACAACTACATGCCTGTCATCCGTGGTTTTTTCTTTTTCAGGCAGCTTGTGTGATGTGGAATGCGAGGAACTTCGCCCTTGAAAGAGGCTGGATTTTCGGGATGGGTGTCTGCGTCCTATGAAAAACCAACCTACTCTTGATCCTTCTTTCGTTCCCGCGGTTCTTTGGAACCGGGATTTTCAGAATCGTGTCCAGCAAAGCGGGGGAGGTGAGCCTTTTGTCATTGTTCTTGAGCGTCCGGGTGGATCGATTTCCCGCTTCGATACGAGGATTTTCTCAGATCCTGAAGTCGGGCAGTTGGGAGAGTGCGTGAGATATGTCGAGCGGTTACTCAAGTTTTTGCTTTGGCAACGTGGGGGGGCTATCATCTCACTGGGAGGAAACCGCGTGGTGGCCGATCAAGTGGCGGCTCATTATCAACCCGCTGCGCAGCGCAGTTTCGATTGCAAATTCATCGGGGACCAGGTTTATCGACAGCCTTTGACTTTTCGTTTTGGGAGCGTGGATGAAATGCCGGCAGCCAGAGAAACGACCATTCAGCTGGGGCGGCATCTGGATGGATGCCGGATTGGTTTTGATCTGGGCGGCAGTGATCGCAAGAGCGCAGCGGTCATTGATGGCGAAGTGGTGTTTTCCGAAGAGATCGAATGGGATCCCTATTTTGAGAATGATCCGGAATATCATTATCGGGGGATTAACGACAGTCTGAAGCGCGCAGCGGAAAAGTTGCCACGTGTGGATGCGATCGGGGGAAGCGCGGCAGGGGTGTATGTGGATAATGAAGTGCGTGTGGCTTCTCTATTTCGTGGGGTCAGTGAAGAGGATTTTGAGAAGCGCGTTCGGCGAATGTTTTTCGATCTGAAGAAGGAGTGGAACGATGTGCCTTTTGAGGTGGTGAATGATGGTGAGGTCACCGCTCTGGCCGGGGCGATGTCGACGGGAGCCAACGGGGTGCTGGGGGTTGCCATGGGAACCAGCGAAGCGGTGGGCTACGTCAATCCGGACGGACACATCACGCCCTGGTTGAACGAATTGGCGTTTGCTCCGGTGGATTATCGGGATCAGGCTCCGGTCGATGAATGGAGCGGGGATCACGGTTGTGGCGCGCAGTATTTTTGTCAGCAGGCGGTTGCCCGATTGGCTCCTGTGGCCGGACTGGAGTATCCGGACGAAATGGGCTTTCCTGAGAGGCTGATAGAAGTTCAGAAATTGATGAAGGAAGGGGATTCCAGGGCGGCTGACATTTACGATACGATAGGTACCTGTTTTGGCTATTCGATCGCGCACTATGCGGATTTTTACGAGATTGAAAATGTGCTTGTTCTTGGCCGCGTGACTTCCGGCGAGGGCGGGGAGCGAATTATCTCAAATGCAGAAGCTGTGCTGGCTGATGAGTTTCCCGACTTGAATGAAAAAATCAGTTTGCGTACGCCGGGAGAAAAAGAGAAGCGGCACGGCCAGTCGATTGCGGCTGCCAGTCTGCCCGCTTTGGAAAATTAGAAGTGGTAAGCCGGTCGGGCTTACGAGTTCTCCTCGTCTGAGACCTGGAAGCCGTTCTCTTCCATTTTTTTGAGCACTTCGGACATGTCTTCGACATCGTTCCAAACGACTTCTGTAATGTAGATCGGGGCATTTTGCTGGATCGCTAAAGCCACGGCATCACTGGGACGGGCATCAAGTTCGATGATTTTTTTCTCTTCGATCTCGTTTGAGACCGTGATGATGATTCGAGCATAATAGACACTGTCAGCAAAGCTCACAATGACCACCCGATCGACTTTAGCCCCCAGAACGGTCAGCAGGTCGGCAAACAGGTCATGCGTTTGAGGCCGGGGTTTGGGGGTATGATGCATGAACATCGTGATAGCGGCCCCAACGGCTTGATCCACATAAATGACAAATACCTTTTCGTCATTGCCGAGGAAGACTGCGCAGCCTCCGCTGGTTGGCAGAACGGCTCTAACTCCGATTTCGATGACGGCTTTATCCATGGTTGATTTAGTTTCTAGGGCTGCGTTTGATTTGAGTATAGAATGTGAAGAAAAGAATCGAATAAGGCAAACGGAAAGAATAGAAGTAGTCGAATCATTTAGTCGCCTGTTTTTGCCAGGAATTCTGTATGTTCTTTAGAGACTTGAATATATTTCTCCGCCCACAGGCGGATGGATTTTTGTTCTTCCAAATCCAATGCTCGTACCACCCGGGCGGGGCTGCCCATAACCAGTGAGCCTGGGGGAATCACTGTGCCGGAAGTGACCAAGGATCCTGCGCCGATAATACTGCGTGCGCCTACTTCCACTCCATCCATGAGAATAGAGCCCATGCCGATTAGGACTTCATCGTCAACTGAGCACGCGTGAAGCAACGCTTTGTGTCCGCAAGTGACGTACTGCCCGACGCTAGTACCCAGATCACTGGACAGGTGAATGATGGTGCCATCCTGAATGTTCGATGAAGGGCCGATGACGATTTTTTCGATATCGGCGCGAAGCACACATTGGTACCAGATTGAGGCTTCGGCATCAACGCTAACATCTCCAATAAGCCTTGCGTCAGGGGCGATAAAAGAGGTGGAATGTGTTTTTGGCGGAGTGCTAAGGTGGTTACAGACGGGCATATGGCTAAATGAGTAGAGGTGCTGAAAAGGCTACAGTATAGGGAGAAATGGGCGAATTTTCGTCAAATTAGGCCTATTTACAGGAAAATATGCATTTTTTTACTCAAAGCGCTTTACTAAAGAGGCCGAACCCCCTAATGAAAAAGGCAATGAACAAGGGACAAATTGTAGAAGCAGTACAGGGCGCACTCGGTGATGGCGCATCAAAGAAGGATGCCGAAGAGGCTGTAGCAGCTGTTCTTGGCGCAATCGCTGATGGCGTCAGATCAGATGGAACCGTTCAATTGATCGGTTTTGGAACCTTCGTAGTGAGAGAGCGTGCGGCCCGTATGGGACGCAACCCAAAGACTGGAGAAGCGATGCAAATCAATGCTTCCAAGTCTGTGGGATTTAAGCCCTCCGCCGCATTGAAGGGCTCCCTGTAAGAACCTTAGTTGTTAACACACTAACCATAAAGCCGTTGGCAGTTTTCTGTCAGCGGCTTTTTGTTTTGTGGGATTCCACTCCGCAGGCTTGAAAAATCCCCCGGGCTTTGTGCAGGGTTTCTTCGTATTCTTGTTCGGGTATGGAGTCGGCGACAATGCCGGCCCGACGTTGAAACGCAGTTGCTGTTTTTCGATCATTGCGGTGCGGATGGCGATGTTGAAAATGGATTCATCATTAAAACCGAATATACCAATGGCTCCGGTGTAGAGGCCGCGGTCGGTTGATTCCAATTCATCGATGATCTGCATCGCCCGGATTTTAGGAGCTCCGGTGATTGATCCTCCGGGGAAACAAGATAATAAAGCGTCGAGGGGCGCGGTGTCGTCCTGGAGTTGTCCGTTTACCGTCGAGACCAGGTGAAATACTTGCTCGAATCGTTCCAATCGTAGCAGTTCACTTACCTTGACTGTGCCCGCTTGGCATATTTTGCCCAGATCATTGCGTTCGAGGTCGGTGATCATGACGAGCTCGGCGATTTCTTTTGGTGAGGTGATCAATTCGTAAGCGGATCGTTCGTCTGCCGAAGGGTCGCGAAAACGCGGGCGCGTGCCTTTAATCGGGCGGGTGGTGATTTCCCGTCCACTGATTCTCAAAAATAGCTCAGGCGAGGAGGATAAGATCTGGCGATGCTGAATATCGAGATAGGCGGCGTAGGGTGCCGGGGACATATCGCGCAGTCGCTCGTAGAGAGTGAACGCGGCTTGATTGTCGGCGGCGGTGTTTTCTGGCCAGGCGGAGGTGAATTCCTGCGACAGATTGACTTGGTAGATATCACCGGCAGAAATGTATTGCTGGGCTTGTTCCACTCGTTGGCAGAATGTTTCGCGGGTGAGCGATGATGAAAATTTCGCTTCGTATGGCAATCGTTTTTCTTTGGAGTTGGTGCTGGAGGGTTTCACCTGAGACCAGTCGATTTTTGATTGTTGATCTCCTACTTCAAACCATTGCGATTCAAGATGATCAAAGATGAGCATGTGGGGGTATATGCCAAAACAATAGTTTCCGTCGTATTCAAAGTAGCCGATGGCCCCACCTGTTGGGAATCCGCAATCAAAGGAGTGGGCGCGCTTTTTTCCATCCAGTAGTTCCTGTCGCAAAAGATCAAGTCCTGGTTTGTTCGATTGGCTTTCGTTCTGCCAGTTGCCCTGAATAATTTTTTCGGGATCAGATGCCAGAATTGAAATTCCTCGCTGGGAAGAATTGTCGCTCAGAGAGCCTGTCGAAGCTGAATCCAGAAAAACGAAGCTGGGCTGTTGTTTGAGTCCTCGAGCTATTTCAAGCGGCTGGAAGTCGATATTGACGGCGACAGGTTTCAACTGGCGGGTAGCCGATTTCATCAGAGCTGTATAATTTACTGGATTTAACGTCTGGAAAGCCGATATCTCGTGGGAATACAAGCGATTTGCGGGCAAATCGAACAAGAATAAACGCGGGCTGTCGAAGTATACGAGCTCATCATGGATATTGACACCGCATGGCAGGATTCGTAGTCTCGTGGCTCTCTCTAAATTCCTGCTGTATTTAGCGGATCATGGTAGAAGAATTGTATAACACAAATTATCAAAGCAGTCGCACTTTTACTATCGCGATGTGGGTGCTGGGTATTGTGGCCGGGGGCCAGCTGTTGGCTATGGGGTGGGCGATCATGCGGCATGAACCTTCGGGGTTGAAGCATACGAGATCAGAGTCGGGGCCTGGCACTTCAGCCAGTTCTCCTCCCACCGAGACTTCAAACTTCCCAGACGGGGGTTTGCCTCCCATGCCGGAAATTTTCAGGAAACAGCTGGAAGAAAGCACAGCGGTTCTGCCATCGCCGCCTCTGGAAGGTCTGGGCGGTAATGGTGGAAGAGCGTTTTCCCCAACAAATCCTCCTTTGAATGAGTTGCTTGATCAAACCGGAAGACAGGCTCATCCGGCGCATCGTATTGCAGATCCTGATATCGAACGCCTGCTGGTTACAGGGATCGAGCTGAGAGCGAGTGGAAATACACAAGCTGCTTTGCGAACTTTGCTGTCTGCTGACGGGAAACTTCCGGAGCACCCGCGTGTTTTAAGTGAAATAGCGGGAACCTATTCGCAGATGGGACTGAGCGATAAAGCGACTTCGTATTGGGAGCGGGTTTATCGTTTGGGAGAGAATCGAGCGGGAGCCTATTTCGACATGGCCGACATGGTGTTGAAGGGCAAGCAACTTGAACAAATTCCAGGAAAAGACTCGATGCTTTCAATTGGCGACATTGCCGAACTGCGTGATGAAAAAATCACTGCAGGGGAGCGGGTTACGCTACGAGTGACGATTCAGGCGAGGCCGGGAGCTCATCCAGCAGGTGCGGACATGGCCTTATTGGTTTATTTTTATGATTTAGTCGACGGAAAACGGTTTTTACCCTCGACGGCGGACACTTCTGAATCGTATATATCTGCTCCATATGATTGGAAGAATGGTAAAACTGAAGCGATTGAGGTCACTTATTACCAGCCCGTGTTCACGCCGGAGCAGAAACGGGAGCTGGGCGACAGGCTTTATTATGGATATATCGTAGAATTGTATTACCGAGATGAATTACAGGATGTTGTGGCGGCACCACGAAAATTAAGGGGCCTTCATTCAAGTTCGCCTCCAGCCGCACAGGGGGGCGTGAGTGGTCCGGACAGCAGTCTATTTCCGCAATGATGACAAGCAGCAGTAGTGAGCCGAAATTAAACTTAAGCGCCCCCGGCGTAAGTTTTCGTGTACTGGTGGTGGATGAGTCAGAAAGTCGTCTTGAAGCGATGGTGGCTTTGTTGGCCCAGGAGATTCAGGGCGGAGAGATCAGTTCTGCGGCTGACCCCGCAACAGCATGGCAAGTGGCTTCCCAACTGGACCGTTTGGACATGTTGGTTGCGGCCATTCCAGCAGAAAATGGGGAGCATATTTTTGGACTCAGGGATCAAATCGTTCAGCGTTTTGGCGTTTTGCCTGGGGCGTTTTACAGTGATATGGATATGAATGGTTATTATGACTGGGTCCATGGAGAGCAGTTATTTTTTCAGCCCCTGGCAGACAAGGCCTTTGTGACGTGGTTACAGGCGGTGTGGAGTGAAAGAAGTGAACAGGTGGGCGTCATAGAGGCGTCAAGGCCTGCTGAAATGGTAGCAGAGACTGCAACACAGGAAAATCCGGTGCCCTCGGCGGTAGCGCTTACTGAAGTCGAGGCTGCGCCTGCGCCTACTTCTGTTCCTGTAGTGGCTACGGAAGCGGCTGCGGAAGTTGTGACTCCGGTCGTTGAATCGTTGCCTGAACCAGTGCAGGTGGCCGATCCGGTGGCGGCAATCATGCCTGAAGATGAGGGGCCGTTACCAGCGGGGATTACTTTAGGTGATTATGAATTGACGCGTCTCATTGAGTCGAATGAGGACTGGGCTCTTTATGACGCAGAGCAGAAGGGCATAAGCCGGACGGTCAATCTTAAAGCCTTGCATCGTTATCATCGCCGTGACCCCGAAAAAGTGGAGGCTTTGTTAAAGGAGGCCCGTTGTCGGGCTTTGGTGAATCATCCTGCGATTGCTTTGGTGTATGAGGCCAATCAGGAGAATGGCGTTAATTTTTATGCGCGGGAACGAGTCGATGATCCGAGTTTGACGGAATTGGGCGATCGCGGGGAAAAGTTGAGTGATGGCGCAGTGATTCAATTTCTTTCCGTGGTATCGGCTGCGGTGAGTTATCTGGTTGATAACCAAATGAATTTCAGACCGATCACTGGCGATATGATTCGCGTGGGAAAAGAGGGGCATCCAAAAATTATCAACTCGGTGATTTCGGGTGAGCCTAATTTTGACGAAGCCGAGCAGATTGGATTGTTGGCTGATGCTGTATTCCCCTTGCTGACCAAAGGCCGGTATGGCGGTGAACTCGCTCTGCATGCCTTGATGGTAAGAATGCACGGACAGGGAGATGCAAAAGTCGGGCAGGCAATAAAAACCTTGGCTCAATTGGAAGTTGCGTTGGACTATCTTGGCGAAAAACTGATCAGCGGGAGTCTTGAGTCTCAGGGGAAATCAGCAAATCGGTCGGCTGTTATTGCGGGTAGTTTAATTGGTGGGGGTATCTTACTCGCAGGTATTATTATGGCCTTGACCATGGGCGGCGGCGCCAAAGGGAAGGATTTCGACTATATGATTCGAATTCCGGCCGGGACATTTATTTATCAGGAAGATGAAGAAGTGGAGTTGGAGCAGTTCTGGATCGACGAGTATGAAGTGACGATTGGTCAATACGCCAAGTTTTTGGAAAGTGTCGAGGCTGACGAGGAAATGGCGAAGAAGTGGAGGCATGCAGAGCACCCGGCATCCAAAACGACCCATCGACCTCCTGAGTGGGATAAATATTATCGGGCGGCCGTGAAGGGGAAGGCGTATGTAGGAACAGCAATCGATCTAAATTGTCCTGTGATGCAGGTTGATTGGTGGGATGCCTATGCATACGCGCATTGGAAGGGCGGGCGACTTCCTTCTGAGCAAGAATGGGAAAAAGCGGCGCGCGGCACTCTTGGGAATATTTACCCTTGGGGCAATGAACTTGACCTGACGCGATTTAATTCAGGTTCCAAGGAACAAGGGGGGGATAAATTTCAGTATTGGTCACCGGTTGACGCAATGTCCAGAGACGAAAGCACGTATGTTGTCAAGGGCATGGCAGGAAATGTCAGCGAATGGACAGACTCGTGGGAGACAGATCCTGACGACCCGGACAAACGAGTCCCTATTCGTCGAGGCGCTTCCTTTTTGACTGAAGAAGGGTTTGAATTGACCCGCCGTCGCCCTGCCAAGAGTCCGGATGACAAGGATAAATTAACGACCGGTTTTAGAACAGTGAGAAGCATTCCGCCGCCTTCATCGGAGTGAAGGGGGTCCATTGGCGGTGGTGTGGCGATTCCTTTTCGAGGCACTGGACATTGTGCTCAAAACGATTTAATCTGTGAACTTGATACCGGAAGTCAACTCGTGAACGGGACTGGTATTTGATACCTATATGAATTTTCCAACTGCAAAACGTGACCTCTTGATAATCGGTTTGTTGGTCTCCTTGGTGACTCTGGGAGGCGCAAGTCGGCTGAATGCCCAGATTCAGGTAACATTTAAGTTGGATAAAAAAATCTACATGGCGCACGAAGCGATATCAGGGCGCTTGCGCATCACCAATCGTGCGGGACGTGATATGGTGCTGGAGGGAAGAAACGGTGCAAGCTGGTTGGACTTCCAGGTGACGGACGCTGCCGGAAATCTTATCAGTCCTGTGCAGGGTAAGCCGGGTTTGGAATCTGTGATGATCAGGGCTGGGCAGGTGTTGGATAGAAAGATTTATGTGAATCGACGTTATCCGATGGGGCAGACCGGAATTTATAGAGTTAGAGTGAATGTTTTTTTCGCACCGTTGAATCAATATTTCCGCACCAAAATCGAATCGTTACAGATAACTAAAGGGCGTAAGTTCTGGGCCCAGGTTGTTGGTGTGCCTGCTGGTTATGAACAGGAGGGCTCCTACCGGAAATATGAAGTATTGCGCTTTGATTATCGCGGAAGGAAGGAAATTTATTTTCGCCTTAGTCGGGCTGATAGTGGAATGGTGATTAAGACCTATTCTCTTGGCAAATTATTGATGGTGACGGATCCGCAGATGGGAGTGGACGTAGATAATCGCCTTCACGTTTTGCATATGGGGGCCCCGCAAGCCTATGCGCACACGATTATTGATGTTGAGGGTAAAGCGGAGCCGCAGGAGTTTTTCTTTGCTGAAGGGGAGAACCGACCCCGTCTGGTCCGGGCGAGCGGTGGGAACGTAGTGGTTGAAGGCGGGATTGCAGCTGATCAGAAGGATACCGTGTATGAGAAAAATGAATTTCATAAACTTTCAGAAGTGCCCCCCGGAATGCCGCTCAACTGAAGCGGAGAGCGGCTGTTGCATGCGTGCAGAGTGGATTTCATTAAGAGTTCTTGACTAATTTGATCTTAGCGGTGTATTCGTTAAGGTGAGGTAATTCGCATTGATTGCATGGGTTTGAACAAGGATTGTCGATAGTAGAATTTTTATGTTTGAAGTCACTAACAGGCTGAATCATCAGGGCGGATTATTGGCATCGGGCTTTGTTGAGAAATTGTGGAGTAGGGCCTGTGCGGGATTCTGGGTTCGCGCATGTCTTATAGCTTTCGGTGTGGTGTTTTTTACGGCCAAGGCCGAGGCAGCTTTTACCACGGTCATCATAGATGCGGGGCACGGAGGTCATGATCTGGGAGCCAGCCGTTCATTGATATATGAAAAGCATTTGAATCTTGATGTGGCGCGTAGGTTGGAGCGAACTTTAAAAGAAAGCGGATTTCGAACGGTATTGACTCGTAAGACCGATGCCTTTGTTCCCCTCAGCACACGATCTGCGCGTGCCAATAAATACCGCAATGCGATTTTTGTTAGCATTCATTTTAATTGGAGTTGGAAAAGCAAAGTTACCGGGGTGGAAACATTTTACCGCAGTTCATCCTCGCGTAGTTTGGCGAATTATATTCAGAAGCAACTTATTAGTCGGATCGGTTGCACCAATCGAGGGGTGAAAACTGCCAATTTTTCTGTACTCAGAAAAACCCGTCACCCTGCGGTTCTCGTTGAGGGAGGTTTTGTTAGTAATAAGGGCGAGCGTTCTTCCATGCTGGATCCACGGTATCGACAGGTTGTGGCCGACAGTATTGCCCGAGGCATTCTGGAATATCGCAAAAAACGTTAATTTAAGGCGTCCCTATCGGGGGCAAGTGAACTGAATGAACTTGCGCAAGCTTGCGGGTCGCGTTTCTTTTGCTGGTAAGAATCATCGTGATGATCGTTACATGTGAACAGATGAAACAGGCGGAAGAGCGCTTGTTTTCCAAAGGAGTTGTTGCCGAAGATTTGATGGAAAAAGCGGGGCGGGCCTGCGCTCGAGCCATTGGGCAGTTTTTCCGTTCACCGGGACAAGCCACGTTATTTGTAGGAAAAGGGAATAATGGCGGGGATGCTTTGGTGGCGGGGCGTGAGCTGCGCAGCTGCGGATGGAAAGTGGATGCGATTTTATCAGCGGATCCCGCGGAGATGAGTGCATTAGCAGCAAAAAAGCTGGCTGAATTTAATGCGGTAAATGAGACTAAATGGCAGAGCTCCTACGGCATGGGTGTCCGTATAATAGTCGATGGCTTGCTTGGTATCGGGGCTCGCGGACCGCTGCGGGGAGTCATTGGGGAACGGGGGGAACAGCTCAATCGTCAGCGGATAGACAATAATGCTACTTGTTTTGCTATAGATATTCCATCTGGAGTGGATGGGGATCTTGGTAACCCTTACGATGGGGCGGTGGTAGCCGACATCACCCTGTCAATCGCAGCCATCAAAGCGGGGATTGTCCAGGATGCAGCGATCAACCATGTCGGGAGAATTGTGCAGATAGAATTGTCGGAGATTGAGTTTACGGATATTTCCAATGATTCCGTAGTATTATCTCCGAAAAACCTGTCAGGGGTGTTGCCGCGCAGGAATTTTGATTTTCACAAAGGGCAAGCTGGTCGTGTGGGGATTTTGGCCGGATCACGGGGGCTGACCGGTGCCGCCATATTGGCATCGACGGCAGCTGTACAATCGGGTGCGGGATTAGTGACTTTGTATGCTGGACAATCCGTCTATGAGATTCTCGCGATGCGCACTGCGCCTGAGGTTATGGTGAAGCCGATCGATTCACTTGAAGATATCCGTAACGATACGTCAGATGTGCTGGCGGTAGGGCCAGGTTTGGGGAACGATCTCGATCCTGAATTACTGGATCTGATAATAAACGATCCCCGGCCGATGGTGGTGGATGCGGATGCGTTGAATTTATTGGCTCGTTCCGATGGAGCTTTTGAGGATTTAGCTGAACACGGCCATGCTCGTCTATTCACCCCCCATCCGGGTGAGATGAAACGCCTTTTTCCTTCGGCTGTTTCCTGTGAAAATCGTTTTGAGGTGGTCGATCAATTCATCCGGGAAAAATCTTTTAAGGGGGTCTTATTGTATAAAGGCGCGCGTACACTGATTGCATCGGAAGGGTTACCGGTCTCAATCAACTCGACGGGTCATCCGGGAATGGCTACGGGCGGCGTGGGGGACGTTCTCACAGGTATTTGTGCGAGTTTGGCAGCTCAAAGGCTTTCACTTTACGATGCTGCTTGTCTGGGAAGTTGGCTGATTGGTCGTAATGCGGAGAAATTTGTGTATGAAGGGCTTCAGTCGGCAGAATCACTGACCGCGCGCACGATTGGCTTTGAGCTTGGGCTGGCCTTTGACGCTTTGAGGAACGAGGAATTCTGATCTGAGGCTTTCTACCCGTAGGCAAGACTGATCGGGAAATAACAAAAAAAAGCTGGCCCGCAAAAGGACCAGCTTTTTAAATCCTTCTAGGAAGAGGATCTACCATTGGACTCGCGCTCCGACTACCAAGATGCCGCGATTTTCTTCAAGTCGTCCTGAGAACTCCAATCCCAGCATGTCGGTGAATTTGATAACGGTTCCGATTTCGCCACCCCATAGGTTGCGCTCATCAATTCGAGTGTAGTCTCCGGAAAGATAAACTTCTAGGGACGGGCCTATTGCCACGCGAATTCCGGGCTCAATGTAGAATCCCCAGTCGTCGACACGCTCAAAGGCACCTACCGAACCCAACTCCAAATACCGTAGGCCAGTTTGGATATAAATGTCGGCGCCGCCACCAGCGATTAGGGTGTTGGCTCCCAGTGCAAGGCGAAGATCCTGTGTGTCTACTGAGCCTTTGCCCACGATAGTGTCGGGATTGGCGTAATGGTATTCTGCAAGAAGGAAAAAATGCTCAGTGGGTGCGATCGATAACTCACCGGCGATGCCGTTGGCGTCTTCCAAATTGCCTCCGAGGTCACCGCTGTAAAATGACCTTTCAAACCCTACGTCGATATAGCTGTGAGATAAAGTGGAGGGCCCTTGAGCTTTTGCGTTGATAGCAATAAAAGCGAAGATAGAAATAGTTAGAACTAGTTTTTTCATGATTGATAATTTCAATAGTTATCAGAATTAACCATATTATTATTTGAAATGTTAAAAAAGTCAAACCTTTCTTAACTATATGAAAATCCGAAACTTACGGGGTCGGCGGGAAGAATTTAGCGATACCGTTGAAGGACAGGTGCATGCCTCTACGGTATGATCATGGAAACGTGTAGAGGGCTACACCGTTATTGACGAGGCCAGGATTTTTATTTCCTGGCGCGGCTACGCTTAAGTGCTACGGGCGTAGAGATTTGGGAAAAACCCGTAGGCTCAGCCAAGCTTCTTACGACACGATGCCGTGTGACAAAATTTCAAACACCAGTACGACGATTGAAAGAATAAGTACGATAATTGCAAATGGCATGAGATTTAATTTTTTGAATTTAAGCTTCCTTTGTTAACCTTGGTCAAGCTGGTAGGAGAGCAGTTCAATGACAAATACGGCGATAGAAAGCAGAATCACAACGATTGCAAAAGGAGCAAGGCCTGATTCCTCATAATCTTCTTCCCATTCTTCTTCAACTTCATCAGAAGCGGTCGATTGAATATCAGGCGTAGCACTGACGCCGGAACCAGGGGTTCCAGCACCCATTTGCTGCGTTTGCTTCAATTTTACGGTCGCTTTTGGAAGTGGTTTCGCGCTGCCCGGTGCAGCTAGTGGAGTGGTTTGTTTTCCAACGGCTGGTCCGGCAGGCGCAGGCGCTTTTGCCAGTGGTATGGTTTTAGCGCCAATCGGCGGAGCTGCGGGCGCACCGCCTTGTGACAAGGGAACAGTTTGAGCGCCTTGTGGTGCCGGTGCCGGTGCGCCACCAAGAGTGACGGTTTTTGCGCCACCACCGGGAGGAGGTGCCACTGGAGCCGGGGCCGGAGCCGATGCTGTAGGAGGAGGCGGAGCCGCAGGCGGCTGCCCTGGAGCAGGGGTTGCTGGTGCGGGTGGAGGTGCAGGTGCGCCTGTTGGTGAATTTGCTCTAGGGCCAACGGGAGCAATTGTAGGTGTCGGCGGAGCTACAGGTGGTACTGGAGCTGCGGGTGGCGCAGGCGCATCCCCTGGTATTGGCATGGTGCTACCGATGGGAGGAACGCTACCCGTGGCTTCTTGTCCTGGAATAGGCATGGTGCTACCGATAGGCGGAACGTTACCTGTGCCTGCTTCCTGCCCTGGTATTGGCATAGTGCTACCGATAGGAGGAACGCTACCTGTGCCTGCTCCCTGCCCAGGTATCGGCATGGTGCTACCGATAGGCGGAACGCTACCCGTTGGGCTTTGACCTGCAGGCACTGGCATGGTGCTGCCAATAGGGGGAACGCTACCGGTAGGATTCTGCCCCGCAGGCACTGGCATGGTGCTGCCGATGGGCGGAATTGATCCGGTCACGGGTTGCACGGGGGCCGCGCCGCTTTGAGGTGCTGCTACAGGCCTGATCGGCTGTGTGACGCCTTGTGGAACGACAGGGCCTGTGTCCTCAGGGCGTGCACGCAGGGTAATGCGGACAGTTTCTTTTTTCAGCGGAACAGTCGATGTCTTTTTGGACGGTTTCTGTTGGTCCGGTGGGATAGGTGCGGAATCGCTCATCTTAATACGCAATAAAAATTTATGAACCTGTATTTAGGCCGGAAAACAGGCCCGATGTCAATACCATATTGCAATAATGATGCAGGTTTGTGACCTGTTTCTAATATTCGATAATTGTGATTTTGCTCAAACCGGGCCAAAACAAGCGCAAAAGCTGATGAAATGGGGGTGAAAGGCTTTTATTTTCGTTGCTGGAGTTTTGCCAAAGTGAGGCTAGGATTTCGCCTGTTCCTCAAGTAGTCGGTATTCGACCTATCGGAAAATCCATTTTTAAGCAGTCATGGCAAAACAACAGCAAAACGCAATCAGTCCGGTTCGGGAGAATAACTTTCCCGAATGGTATCAGCAGGTGGTCAAAGCGGCCGATATGGCGGAGAACTCGGAGGTGCGGGGCTGCATGGTGATCAAACCCTGGGGATATGGTTTGTGGGAACAAATCCAGGGGCAGCTGGATGTGATGTTTAAGGAGACTGGCCATAAAAATGCTTATTTTCCGCTGCTTATTCCAGTGAGCTATCTGGAAAAAGAAGCGACTCATGTGGAGGGCTTTGCGACCGAATGTGCGGTGGTGACCCATCACCGGCTTGAATTGAAAGATGGCAAAATGGTTCCGGCGGGAGAGTTGTCCGAACCCTATGTGATTCGCCCGACCTCGGAGACTATCATCGGCGCAGCCTTTGCCCGCTGGGTGCAGAGTTATCGTGATTTGCCCCTGCTGATCAACCAGTGGGCCAATGTGATGCGTTGGGAAATGCGTCCGCGCTTGTTTTTGCGGACAGCGGAATTTTTATGGCAGGAGGGCCATACAGCGCATGAAACTCCGGAGGAAGCGATGGAGGAAACCCGTAAGATGCATGCTATTTACGAAGAGTTTCTTCGTGAGCATCTGGCGATCCCGGTCATTCCGGGGGAGAAAACCGAGGGTGAGCGTTTTCCGGGTGCTTTGAATACGTTCACGATTGAGGCGATGGTTCAGGATCGCAAAGCGATTCAGGCAGGCACATCGCACTTCCTGGGGCAGAATTTTTCTAAAGCTGCGAATATTGATTTCGAAGGACGTGAGGGCAAACGGGAGTTTGCTTGGACGACCAGCTGGGGAGTTAGCACTCGCCTGATTGGAACACTGATCATGGCTCATGGGGATGATGACGGCGTCATTATTCCTCCACGGGTTGCGCCGACGCAGGTGGTTATCCTGCCTATTATTCCGAAGGAGGAAATGCGGGAAAGTGTGCTGGCGGCTTGTCAGCAGTTAGCGAAAGACCTACGTTCACAACAAGTATGGGGTGCTCCGGTCAGAGTAGAGGTGGATGAGCGTGATCTTGGTGGCGGGGTGAAAAACTGGGAGTGGATCAAAAAGGGGGTGCCGGTTCGGGTTGAAATAGGTCCACGGGATTTGGAGAAAGGGTCTGTGGCTGTGACGAGGCGTGATGGTGGCCATCGCGACAAAGCGTTCATAGCTAATGAAGAAGCGGTAGCGCAGATGCCGGACACCTTGTTATCGATTCAGAACAACCTGCTCGATAGGGCCTTGGCTTTTCGTGAGGAGCACACTTGCGAAGTTCATTCGGCGGAAGAGTTTCACGCTTTTTTTACAGCGCAAAACACCGATCAACCAGAGATTCATGGGGATTTGCACTGGGGCACTGGGGCGGATCTGCCGAGGACGAAGATGCTTTGCAGAAAGAAAGCAAAGTGACGATCCGTTGCATTCCTTTGGATTCTGAATTGCGGGGAGAGAGCGGAGTTTGCGTGATTACTGGGAAACCGGCGGAGGGGCGGGTCATATTTGCTAAAGCTTATTAAGGGCAAGACTGGATATTTCATACAGGCTGAAACTTGTAGAAGTTCCTGTTGTCGCCGTCGGTGGGAATCCCGCTATTTCTAAGATAGTGTAAACCCCTTCGGCGTTTCATCTTAATAGTAGGTTTTAGATAGTGCCGTAAACATTGAATTCTTGCCGAAAGGCTGGAGTTTTGGTAGGTATGCGACGGTCATTTGAAAGAAGTCAGCAGTTAATGGGACTCGGCGATAAGGGATTTTTTGTATGCAAAGCTGGTTTACTATAAATTTAAACGGGGAATCGTGGCGTCTTGAGGGGCAGGCGGTGGCAATGTCTTTGTTGACGGGCTTGAAACGGCGCGGTGAAATTGATGTTCTTGCGCAATCAGATGAAGACCAGGGTGGCGCATTGGTCGTTATCCTTGGCGGAGATCAGAGCAGGCGTCCGGTTTTTCGGGCGATAGATAGCGGACTCGCTCCGCTGGTGACTATGTCGGGTAGGAAGATTTGGACGGTTCGGGGGCTGAAAGAGGCCTTTCCGGATCATCCGTTGTGGGACATCACCAAACGATACCCGGCCCTAGAGCCTCATCCAGTGCGAATGGATAACTTGCTGGTCCTGTTGTTCGAATGGTGTGGTATGGCAGCAGCTCAAAAAAAATCACCAGTCTTTGGAGGCTTCATTTCACGCACTGCGGATTATGCAGGTCTGCAAGGGATGATCAGAGAGCTGGGAGAGGCGCAGTATGACCTGTCTGCACTGATCGAAGAGAAAGTGGAAGAGCTGGAGGAGGTGCAGTA
>JAADHD010000110.1:0-6280 GCA_013152075.1 Verrucomicrobiota bacterium
AGTCGTGTTTTCTCCACCGTTGGTGGACGCAACATACAATCGATATCCGCCAGATGAAAATGGGTCAACAATGCCGCGATTTCATTGTCACTGAAAGTTCGGTGCTCCATGTCCAGCCAGATCACATCGAAGCCAGCATCAGCCGCATGATGAATATACGATGGAATGAAATGTCCGAGAACAGCCATTTTCGCCGGATTTCCTGCACGAACTTTTGCTAGAGTTTTACTTCTTCTCATATAAATAGGGATCAATGCTAAAAGGCAGACCCTAAGCGACCTTGTTAAGTCGCAAAGTAATATTTTTAAGATCACAACACCTTTTTGTAATAAAGTTTCATTTTGATATCTCTCTTGGAAGATTGACAGAGCCCTTCATTTTTATAACTTCCCATAACATTTATGTCTACCGATTCGAATACGGCCACAGCCAGCGACCTCGAAAAACGGGGTAATGCTCAATCTGTCGAACAGAGCAAAGCAAATCGCGGGCAGCCCAGCGCCCTGCGTCGCATCAACATCGACGCCATCGTTCGCAAGATTCAAACGGACGCGCCAATCACCCGTGCCGACCTCGCTCGAGCTACGGAATTGAGCTATCCGACGGTGATGAAGATTGGCAACATGTTGTTGAAAAACCGCGTCGCAGAGTGGGTGGCTGACGATAGTCAGGAAAGCGCCGGCCGAGGACGTCCAGCCTCTTACATGCAGATGGCCAGCACATCCTCCCATGTCATCGCTATTTCATTTCGCCCCTCACACATACTCGGTGCGACTTCTGGTCTTGACGGTCACACTCTGTATGAAAAAAAATGCCCTATTCCGGATAGCTATGAAAAAATCCTGGAAGCAACTCACCAATTAATTTTGAGTTTACAGGACACCTGTGAATCACCAACTCTGGGCATAGGTTTATCAGTGCCAGGACAATTGGAAGCTGGCGTTTCTGGTCGAGTTTTAGAGTCTCCAAATATTCCAAGTATGACTGATCATTGCATCAGTGAGGATTTGAGCAAACTCACGAATCTGCCAACGGTTGCTGTGAGCACCATGCGCGCCCTGCACAACTCGGAAATTATACGCGGTCAAGCCGTCGGGCACGAAAATTTTGCCGTCCTGAGTTACTACTCGGGCATGGCGCTCGCTATGTCTTGCGATGGAGTTTATGTTGAGGGCTCCCATGGAATGGCTGGGGAACTTGGCCATCTCATCGCCAAAACTGACGGTGATCTTTGCGGTTGCGGGAATTACGGCTGTCTGGAAACCCTGGCAACAGATCTCGCTCTTGCTCATGCTATCTCCCGCAAGCTCGGACGAAGCATCACTGTGGATGAGATGATTGATCTGATTAAGAACGATCCTGATGAATTTGCTGCCGAAATTGACCAAATGCTCGATTATCTCGCTATTGCAATCGGCGGAACAATTAACATTTTCAACCCGGAAGCGGTTTTCCTCTATGGGCGATTATTGGAAATCGACGATTCATTTCTCGAAAAACTGAAAGAGAAACTACCCCATTGCTGTCTCAAAAGCCTGGCAGCTAAGTGCACCCTTAAAAAATCGAAGTCAAGCATGATCCAGGGTGCCGCCCTCGCAGTTGTTGAAGAGCTTACTCGGAAATTAGGGGCTAAAGTCTAGCCCGAACGCTCAATTACCGTCGCCCCCAAGCCACAAATGACGATTTATCCCGTAATTGCTATGCTCGTGGCCATTTGACAGAATTCCCCCTCTATCACAGATAAATCGCGATCGCAGATGCGTTCTTGACAGAATGGCTGTTTTTTTATAAGCCTCTTATTTTTAATGACAGAGGAAAGCAAAATCAACGTCCCTAGCGGTGACGAAAATCCATCCCACTCTTCATCCTCTAACAAGAGTAAGGTGAACCGTGGCCAACCGGGATCTCTGCGCAGAATCAATATCGATTCCATTGTTCGCAAGATACAAACTGAAGCGCCTATCACCCGCGCTGATTTGGTACGCGCTACAGAACTCAGCTACCCTACGGTAACTAAAATTTGTGATCTGTTGCTGGAGAACAATATTGCTGAATGGATCCCCGATGATTTTCGCGAAAAAAGTGGCCGAGGTCGACCCGCTTCAGCCATGCAAATGGCCAGCTCCTCTGCGCATGTAATCGCCATTTCATTCCGTCCCTCTTATATCCTCGGAGCAACTTCCAGCCTGGACGGGCATATCTTGCAGGAAACCCAGTGTCCCATTCCGGATACCTATGCGGAAATTCTGGTAGCAGCCAAGCAACTGATCACCAAACTACAGGAAGGCAACAACACTCCCACTTTGGGTTTGGGGCTAGCCGCTCCCGGATTATTGGAAACTGGTGAACGCACTCAACTCACGGTTTCTTCAAATATTCCCGCCTTGGCGAATCATTATATCACTGAAGATCTAAGCGAGCTTACCAAATTACCAACCGTAATTGTAAGTACCATGCGCTCCTTGTATAATTCAGAAATTATTCGTGGCCACGCCGTCGGGCATGAAAATTTTGCGATATTAAACTACTACGCCGGCATGGGACTAGCAGTAGCGAGCAATGACAGCTTTGTCGACGGGTCTCACGGAATGGCAGGAGAACTGGGACATATTATTGTAGAACCACACGGCGGTGAACTGTGCGGTTGCGGAAACCACGGGTGCCTGGAAACCCTTGCCACAGATCTCGCACTGGCAAACGCTATCTCCCGCAAATTAGACCGAGCAGTTTCTGTGGATGAGATGGTCGAACTCATCAAAAAGACCCCCGACCAATTCGCTGAAGAAATCGACCGTATGATCGATTATCTGGCCATAGCCGTCGGAGCAACAATTAACATTTTCAACCCGGAAGCCGTGCTTCTCTATGGAAGATTGCTTGAAATTGACGATTCATTTTTCGCAAAACTTGAAGAGAAGGTGCCTGGCAGATGTCTCAAAGCCCTTGCTTCAAAGTGCATCTTGAAAAAATCAAAATCCCGTACCATTCAAGGAGCGGCTATTGCTATCGCCGAAGAACTCACCAGAAAACTGAGCTTAAAACTCTAGGTTTTCACCAATACCCTGACGGGTAGAGGGTTAATCACTTTCCTATGCAATAAATATTCTTAAATGTTCTAAGAAATATTTGTCCGTCGGATATTGCAGGAGTCGAATTCGAACGCTCATCGATCTTATTCTGTCCCACGATTTTCAGTTCTTTTGAACTGGGCTTCATGACAAAAGTCGTGCCGGTTTGATTGGTTACAAAGATATGCCCACCAGCATAGACCATCGAACCCCAGTGAGCCGCTCCTCCGGATCTTTCCTGCCATAAAACCTTTCCACTATTTGGCTCAATACATTGAAAAGTATTTGGACCAGAATTTGCCAGATAAATATAACCGTCTATAAAAACTCCAGACCCGATACGTTGAGGGTTTTTGGCTTCACGCCAGAGACGGTTTTTTTCAGTAACATCACCCTCGCCTCCCAATTTAAATCCCATAGTCGGGCCGCCAAAGCCAGCCATGGCAACACAAACATCATCTGCTATTAAAGCTGAAGCATAGGCCAGATCCCCCTTCTTCCCACTCAAGCCCCTCACACTCCATATGATTTTCCCGCTCTCAGGATCGTAAGCGTTGACCCGCGTTGACATACTACAGACAATTTGTTCCTTTCCTCCCACCTTTGCAATTACCGGCGTACTCCATGACCCCATGTATTTATTGTTTTCGTTACGCTCGCCATTACCCTTTTGAGGTTCATCCGTTTCCCAAATTGTTTTCCCTGTTTCAAAATCAATAGCCGTCATGAAAGCTCTCGCACCAGGCGCGCAATGAAGGAATATTTTACCCTTATACAAAACCGGAGAAGAACCATAACCCCACATGTGCCTGAACTCCCCGAGGTCTCGTTTCCATAATTCCTTCCCATCAAAATCATAACAATACAAGCCCGCTGAGCTGTGCCAAACCACCACCTTCTCTCCATCAGCGGCTGGAGTGGTGCTTCCATAAGGATTCGTCTTATGCGTCGCAGACTCTTTGTCGTAAGCCACCGTCTGCTCCCACATTTGTTCTCCGGTCTTACGGTCCAGACACAACAAGCTACGCTTCGTGCCCTCTTTGTCGGCAGAAACCAGGAACACCCTTCCATTGGAAACGATTGGACTACCATTGCCCGTCGAAGGCAAAGGGATTTTCCATTTTACATTTTTTTCGGCACTCCAGGACAAGGGCACATCCTGCTCACCTGAAAGCCCATTACCCTCAGATCCACGAAACATCGGCCAATCTCCGGCCGACAAGGGAAAGGTAAGCAGACACACGGAGAATGCTACAGAACAAGCCGCAATAACGTTTGCTTTTTTCATTCGTTTTTCAGCCCAATAAGCTCATTCACTGCTTTGCTCGACGAAAAATGAAAAAATTCCCACCTTGAGTTAACTCAGTAGTTAACAATTCCCAACCGTCTTTCTGAATTTCCTCCAAAGTGCGTGGCATAAGCGATTGAATAAGCAATTTTTTCTGCGGCAACTTCATTTTCCCCTCTTCGTCCGGCTCAATCCCTTCATCCTTACCCACAGCTCTAAAGCCTATTTCATCCATCTCTTTGGTATTCATCACCTTATACTCCCAATTCGCCGAATTTGGTGAACTTACTTGTGCCTCATCCTCTACCGAAGTCGACGCGCCCGGCCCCATGACACCAAGAGAAACAAGTAAATTAAGCACTGCAACAAGCAACACTGCGCCAAGTAATAATAAAGGTCCTGATTTCATAGAGAATATATTCTAGAGTTTTAAATTCATGCTCTCGCATTCACCATTAATGGATGCGAATTGCCCCGAGCTTTACAGGTTTGAACACCGCCAGTAAAGGCTTTTATACCAAGGACAGAAAAATAATCGGACACGAAGCAAGTTCAATTTACCCGCTGCCCTGGAACCGCTCCTTCATCCGGGGACAATAGAAAAATATCTTCCCCACCTGGCCCCGATGCGATCACCATCCCCTCTGAAACACCAAACTTCATTTTTCTGGGAGCCAGATTGGCTACCACCACCACCAAGCGGCCCTGTAACTTATCCAACTCATAAGCACTCTTGATGCCAGCAAACACATTGCGTGTTTCCTCTCCACCAAGATCGAGAGTCAATTGCACCAGTTTTCTCGCCTCCGGCACTTCCTTCGCAGCGATTATTCGAGCCACTCGTAAATCGACTTTAGCGAAATCATCAATTGTAATTTCATCGGCTATCGGTTCTGCCTTCAGTGCTGCGCCACCGTCTTGAGACGACTGTGTCACAACAGACTGTTCCTGAACTTGCTGCTCACGACTTTCTTCTATCATGGCGCTAACTTTTTTAGGATCGATGCGCTGCATCATGTGTTGAAATTTATTGAGCTTGTTACCCGTCAAAGGAGTCGATGCATCTTGCCAGGCCTGAATCGGAGCATTGAGCAACTCCCCCGCTTGCTCTGCCAGCCGTGGCAAAACGGGAGCCAGATACACCGCCAACTGTCTGAATAAATTCAGGGCCACTGTGCAAACTGCTTGTAATTCATCCGCTTTTTCAGGATTTTTACGCAATTCCCATGGCGCCTTTCCCTCGACATACGGATTCGCTTTATCCGCCAATTCCATGATCGATCTCATCGCCTTACCGAAATCCCCAGCCTCATAAGCTGCCGCAATCTGCTCACCCTGCGCCGCTGCCTCCTCAAAAAGCCCTCCGTCATCTGGATACTCTGCCGACAGTCCCACCTCTTCCACAAAACGTGCGGTACGACTGGCTAGATTAACGACTTTTCCCACCAGATCCGAATTCACTCGCGACACAAACTCATCCAAGTTTAAATCCAGGTCATCAACCCTACTCGACAGTTTACTGGCGTAATAATATCGCAAAGCAACTGGGTCAAGATGCTTCAAATAAGTGGAGGCTTGAATAAAAGTCCCTCGGGACTTGGACATTTTCTCTCCGTCCACTTGCAAGAACCCGTGAATATGCACTTTGGTCGGCAAATTGAATCCTGCCGTTTTCAACATCGCCGGCCAGAAAAGAGTATGAAAATATTGAATGTCCTTACCAATGAAATGGTGAATCTCCGTGTCAGAGTTACGCCACCAATCATCAAATTTCTCATCATTCAGCTCACACCACTGCTGAGTCGCACCCATATAACCAATCGGAGCATCAAACCAGACATACCAGTAGTTGCCAGGGCTATCCGGAATCTCAAATCCAAAGTAAGGAGCCGGACGAGAAATATCCCAATCTCTCAAAGGTTCA
>JAADHD010000110.1:6285-11247 GCA_013152075.1 Verrucomicrobiota bacterium
TCATTGAGGAAAAAATTCTTCAAATAATTGGCACTCTCCTTCGGCAAGGTTCCTGATTGAGTCCATTCATCCAGGAATTCGTGCATCTGCTCGATCTGGACAAACAAATGAGTAGCCTTGCGAATTTCGGGGCGAGAGCCAGAAAGAACGCTCACTGGATCAATCAACTCCACAGGAGAATAGGTCGTGCCGCAATTACCGCAATTGTCTCCCGGCTGGTTTTTTGATTGGCATTCCGGATTCGGACAAGTTCCGCGAACAAAACGGTCCGCTAAAAACGTTCCTTTTTCCAGATCGAACAATTGCTCGATCTCCTTCTCCACCACCCTATCCGCCTTGCGCAAAGCCGCCCAAACTTCGCCACAGAGTTCACGGTTCTCCGAACTGTTGGTGCTACCATAATGATCAAATTCGATACCAAATCCGGAAAAGTCACGCACATGCGCCTGCTGCATTTCGGCGATAATCTCCTCCTCTGAGCGCCCTTCTTTCTGCGCCCGAATACTGATTGCTGTGCCGTGGGTATCATCCGCGCAAATGTAGATGCAACGATGCCCGCGCAATTTCTGAAAACGCACCCAGATGTCTGTTTGCAAATACTCGACTAAATGGCCAATATGGATATGACCATTTGCATAGGGCAAGGCTGATGTAACAAGAATCTGACGCACTTTCAATAACGTTGCTGGCCCCGCCGCCTAATTTTATGCCAATCCACCCCCTAGCTCTGAGGCTGAGCAATTGGACCGGTACGTTTCGGGTGGGCCGCTTCCCGCTTCTCCTGAAACCAGGCGTCATACAAAGTCTTGGAATCACCATAGCTCAATTGTCCCCGGATCATTTCTTTGCGCCGCTCTTCTTCCTTGCTTTCATAAATAACTTTTTTATCCACATATACCAGCATCGCCCCGGTTGGTGTCTTCACTATACCACTAAGCTCTTTGATATTCATAGCGGCAGCCGTACCAACTATCAGGCGGGCGTTATCGATTTTTTTCGGTGGATCAGCGTTGGAAAAAGCCATCAGTTTTACTGGTTTCACTCCCGCTAATTTAGCCGCTTCGTCGAAAGATTTCCCTGCTACCAGAGCCTCATTAATCGTTGACTGAGCCTTGGCCGCTGTCGCCTGAAGTTGCTCGTCTCCTTTACGGACTTTCAATATTTCTTTAATCGCCTGCGACGCGCCCTTCAATGGCTGCAGCGCAGGTGCCTTGAGCTCATCAAGATGGATCACATAATAACTACCGTCCTGCTGCATTACCGGAGCACTGAGAGCTTGCTCTGTGGTCGCCTGAAACAAAGCTCGTAGCACATTAGGCTTTTCCTCTATTTCTTTCGGAATATTCGCGAGTGAAACCTCTCCGGTTTCGACTGGCTTGAGTTTGTGTTTGGCAACCACCTTTTTAAAATCTGCGCCATCGGCCACCATTTCCTCGTAAACAGCTGCTACCATTTTTTTGAAAGCAATCACCTTCTCTTTGTGTTCCGCCTTCTGTTCATTGGTTGCATCCGCCTTAAGCTCGGCAAGCTTGAAATGCACATAAGAACCACGCCTCATTTCATCAGACAGTAATTCCATGGAATCCTTGTTTTCGTTATAATAGGTCTCAATATCTTTATCAGTAATTTTTAGTTTTTTCTCTTCTTCCTCCTTGGAAAAAGCGATTACAGATCCGCTGATTCGTTGAAAATTCCTGATATAGATCTGGTCAATCTCCTCGGGAGTCGGCTCAATCCCGGATGCCAACAGTTCACGTATTTGCTGCCAGCTTAAATAGTCTTTTACCAGTTGATAAAGGTCGGCATCGGTAAAACCCATCGGGCCGGTGATATTGTTACGAATGTATTCTTCTCCTGCCCATTTCTGAATTTTAAATACCGGTAGATTGGGAATCGCCTTTCTCACTTCTTCCGACGACGGCTGAATTCCCAGTTTTTTAGCTTCTTCGCGAAGAACAACCAAATTGATCACATAATCTGTTTTGTCATTATCCTGACGACGCTCTCCAAATAAAGAGCCTACGAACTCAAACATAAACAAGCGCTGAGCCACGCTATAGCTGTTTTGGAGAACTCGCGCTTCCTTGTTCCGATAAGATTTACCATAAGCCACAAAAGCTGTATTCCCTCCAGGTCCTGCGCTCCCTGCATCGTAGTCACTGTAAAGGAAAGCAAACGCAATAACGATCACGATGCAGACGACAATAAGCACGCCTTTTTGAATATGTCGGATTTGAGTTAACATGTCAGATATCTATAAATTACAATTATCAGTAGTAGTGGATATTGCAGGGACAATTTTCGTTGTCCCCCACTTTGTCTTTCAGCTCCACTTCAAGGAATCGGAAGGTAGGTAGAACCATGGTCAGGATCAACGATTTTTTTACCTATCTCAAAGCAAAAATCGTTCGGGCTCAACTATTCAACACTTCCTCTATCTTGGCATCTCTAGGCAAACCCAACTTAAGAGCCTTATTATAGTGCTCGCCAGCCTTCTTGCGATTGGGTTTTTTGCCTGTGGTATAGAGAATTGACAGGTTGAAATGTGCATCCGCGTAGTCAGGATCAATAGAAACTGCCTTTACAAAAGATTCTTCCGCCCGCTTCACCCACCCCTTCTGGCTTGAAATTACCCCCACACAATTGAGAGCCTTTGCATTTTTTGGATCAATCTGCAATCCTTCATCAAAGTGCTTTAATGCATCGTCCATCTTTCCTCGCTCAAAACACACCACCCCCAGAAGGTAATAGGCGCGCCCATTTCGTTTTTTCAAATTGATGGACTGTTTTAGTAGCTTCTCGGCTTCATCGTATTTTTTAAGCTGCATCTGCACTGTAGCCAGGTTGCAGATTCCCTCAGCATTTCTCGGTTTATAGCTGAGAAATTTCCGATAGGCCCTCGCCGCCCCTTCGTAACGACCTTCCTGAAAGTCCAGACGCGCAACTTTCTGAAGTTGCACCAACTCTTCATCCAGATCCTGCAATGACACAACCGGTACCCCGTCCTTGTTCCCTTCCACCAAAATCGTGCCATGAAGCTCGCCTCCCAGACCTTCGATCATCTCCGCCACTTGCGGCTGTTTAAATAAGTTTTTTTCTGCGGGAGTTAATCCTGGCCCTACAGAAATTACATCCAAGCTCGCCAACAAGGATTTCGACTCCACCCCCAACTCTTTCAACTGGGCGAGGATCATCTGCCTTGCCAGCTTGATCTGGGCTTGACGCCTCAATTGACGAAGCACTACCCCGCGTAACAATCGATTCTCTTCCAGTGCTTCTGCAGATGACCCGGCATCCATCTCCACCACTCCCCGGGACATATCTTTCAGCCGCTTCTCTAATTCTGCGATATGCGATTCGTGACGCGTATTCTCTTTCACCAATTCCTGGCTCTCTTCGGTAATTTCAGCAATTTTCTCTTTCAGTATCTCCACCTCAACACTCTGATCCCCGTTAAACTTGGCAAGAGATTCAGCATACCCTCTGGCTTTGGTCAGCTCTTCACGTAATTTTTTATTGATCTTGGTTAAGCGAGCCACCGCTTTGGAACTACCCCCACTGCTTTCAATGATTGCCGCCAGTTGATTGCGCTCCTTTTCCAACTCATCACGCTGCTTGTGCAATTCAGCAAGCTGCGCACGAGTGATTGATAGCTCATCGAGAATCTCGCGATTCTGTTGATTCACTTTTTCCAACGCGTCCAACGCGCCTGAAAGTTGATTTTTTAAAAGAGCAATTTGCTTTTCCGCATTTTTATCAGCTCCCTTTTCTCTCCTCAGTAACTCAAAGCGTCGCTTTAAATCCTGTTCCCGCCGTTGAGCTTCAGTCATCCGTTGTTGCATCTCCTGCAATTTGGATTCTCTCGACGCTACATCCTGATTCAGACTCTTGTTCTGAATCTCCACCTGTCGCATCCTTTCCTCCATTTGCTGGAACTGCTCTTGGATCTGACGGCTGGCATCTGTAAATGAAGAACTTCCTGTCCGCGGTCGAGCCGTAGATGGATCCGGCACCTGTTGCGGTCGCACAATGGCATTTGGCCGGGGCGGGACATTTCCACCAGATGGCGGTGTATTTGGAAACTCCCGGTTCCAGGTAGGTAATTGATTAGAACCAGTTGATGGCGGCTTTTGCACTGGGTTTGCAGGATTAGCCGGATTAGAGGGAATCTGGACAGGGCCCGCTCTACTGCCGGTAGTCGACGACTCTCCGGTGACCATTCCCGTCTTTGGCATCGCCCCTCTTGATGGGCCTCCATTCCGCAAAAAATTCTTCAACGTAAGCAATTTGTCCGCCAGCTCTTTTCGCCGATAACGCACAATGCTTGGATTGTAATCCGGATACTCTCGAGCAACGGCATCAAAAAGACTTTTTGACTCCACAAATTTGTTGTAGGCCGCTAAAGCCTTTTGCTCCCGCTCCAACTCCTCCCCTTCCTTCATCCGGACATAAGCGCTGAACCAGAGATCCGAAGGGTCGATCTTCTGAGCCACACTCTCTGAAAGGGGACCAAAAACCATCAGGATCAAGGTCACTACCCCTGTCAACAGCGGCAGCCTTCCCGAATTCAATCGTTCCTTGTGTTTCGTGCGCATCAAATCCTTCACCTTATCTGCCAGTATCACCGAAAATGTCACAACAAATTCGAAACTCAACATTTAAGCGCCATCATATCATCATTTTGCTTCATTGTCTCGCTTGAAGTGCGTCGTTTAGCAAAAAAATGCACCTATTAAATTACGCTATTACCTATTAACAATGAATCACTTAGCCAATTGGTAAGAAACCCTATTTAATCCTAACACCCCTTGTCACAAGCCGCACGGGCAACTACGTGAGCCAAGTGATTCGCAAGAAACAAGCCTCGGTCTCCTCGTCCGATATACCTGATCCGATCACCATCCCGCCTTCCTCATCAGCAGGCACCAGAAAATAATCACCCAATTTAAAAGGCTCCCCGCC
>JAADHD010000130.1 GCA_013152075.1 Verrucomicrobiota bacterium
GACTAAACCTTTATTCCCCCCTCTTCGTTTCTTCAATCACTTCCGCTTCGATGATCACATCATCCTGTGAACGCTTTCTGCCCACTTCCGGAATTCGCTCTTCACGATATTCTGTCCCGGCTGTCACATTTACTCCATTGCCCACAATCTGAATTTTTCCCTCTAAGTACTTAAGCAACCATTTCCGCACCACCCCCCGAACAAGCGGCACCAACAGCAAAAAACCCACGGCGTCGGTCAGAAAACCCGGCGTCAGCAATACGGCTCCGGCCAATAAGATCATCAAGCCGTCCATGACTTCTTCGTGAGGCAGACGCCCTTCATTCATAGCTTGCTGATAACGAACAAGTGTGCGCATCCCCTGAAGTCTCGTCAGCCAGGCACCCAGGATTCCCGTGACCAAAATAATCCCGAAAGTACGGATTAGGCCGATTTTATCCCCAAGAGTAATAAAAAGAATTAACTCCACCGCCGGTATGGTGATGAACAGAATGAGTAAACGCGCGAACATAATCGAGGTTCAATATAGGCTCTATTTTCTCCCTGCGCGACCAATACCGATTGCCAGACTAGCAAAAAAACTCCGGGTCTTTCGACCCGGAGTTTACGTTCGGTCTAACGAACAAATATTTTACTCACTATCGAATGAACAACAGTTCCTGATAGGTCGGCAAGGGCCAGAGATCATCAGCTACGACGGTTTCGAGCTTGTCTACAATCGTACGAACTTTCAGCATTGCGGGCAATACATTAGATCCCCAGTCTTTCGGGTCATCTCCTGCCGCCGCATGTGTTTTTTCCAAAGCCACAATCGCATCTTCCAAACTAGAAACTAATTTAGCAAGTGCTGTCGCACTGGTAAGATCAGTCGCCATACCAATCTCTTTCATTTTGCCTGCCATATTAATCAGTTCAGTTAAATAGCGAACTGCTGCCGGATAAATCATGGTTTTCGCCATTTCAGTCACCAAATTGGCTTCGACATTCACATGCGCGCAATACTGCTCACTGTAAACTTCCTGTCGGCTATGCAACTCTTGCTGGCTTAGCACATCGTATTTTTCAAACAGCTCCACCACTTCCTTGCTGGTCAAAACCGGCAGGGCATCTGGAGTTGCCTTCAAACATGGCAGACCACGTTCAGCGGCTTCTTCATGCCACTCACTGGAATATCCGTCACCGTTAAAAATAACGTTGCCGTGTTTTTCCATGATTCCCTGCAGCACTTTCTGAATAGCTGCATTCAAATCAGGCGCTCCTTCAAGCTGGGATGCGATAAAGTCGAGAGACTCTGCCACGATGGTATTCATCGCCACCAAAGGTCCGGAAATCGACTGGTTCGATCCAACCGCGCGGAATTCAAAACGGTTTCCTGTGAATGCAAAAGGTGAAGTCCGGTTACGGTCACCCGCATCTTTTGGAAGATCAGGCAATGTATCAACTCCAATGTTGAGCACGCCTCTCTGTTTCGAGTTGGTGGCTCCGCCTCCTTTGATTTGCTCGAAAACATCAGTCAACTGCTCTCCAAGAAAGATGGAGATGATCGCTGGCGGAGCTTCGTTGGCTCCAAGACGGTGATCGTTACCTGCAGAAGCAACCACTGCGCGAAGCAGGGGTGCGTAAATGCTGACGGCACGGATTACAGCTCCGGCAAATACCAGGAACTGCGCATTTTCGTGCGGCGTATCACCTGGATCCATAAGGTTTTTCTGGGTGGAATTCCCCATCGACCAGTTGACGTGTTTTCCAGAACCGTTGAGCCCTGCAAAAGGTTTCTCGTGCAACAGGCAAAGCAGACCATGCTGATCTGCCACTCGTTTCAGAGTAGTCATGATAAGTTGCTGGTGATCCGATCCCACGTTAGCGGATTCGAAAACCGGCGCAATTTCATACTGCCCCGGCGCCACCTCGTTGTGACGGGTTTTCGATGGGATACCCAGCTTGAACAACTCACGATCCACGTCATACATGCATGCCATGATGCGATCCGGAATCACACCGAAATAATGGTCATCGAACTCCTGCCCTTTTGGAGGCGCTGCTCCAAAAACCGTCCGGCCTGCGGCAAGCAAGTCAGGACGACCAAATGCGAGACCTTTGTCGATCAGGAAATATTCCTGCTCAGGACCGGCGTTGGCAGTAACCTTCGCAATTTTTTCATGACCGAATAATCCAAGAATCCGGCGTGCCTGTTTGTCCAATGCTTGCATGGATTTGAGCACTGGTGTCTTTTTATCGAGAGCTTCACCTGTCCAGGAGACGAACGAAGTCGGGATATTCAATGTCGCGCCATTGGCGTTTTCAACCAAATAAGCCGGGCTCGTCACATCCCAAGCGGTATAACCACGCGCGGTGTGAGTCGCACGAATTCCACCATTCGGAAAAGAGGAAGCGTCAGGCTCTCCCTGAATCAGAGTCTTTCCCTTGAAGTTGGAGATAGCAGCGGTGCCGTCCGGTGACGGGTCATAAAAGCTGTCGTGTTTCTCTGCTGTGAATCCGGTCAGCGGATAAAAGACGTGAGTAAAGTGAGTGGCGCCTCTTTCCATCGCCCAGTTTTTCATCGCTTCCGCGACATCATCGGCGATCGATTCATCAAGCTTAACTCCCTCTGAGATGGTCTTCTTGATTGATTCAAAGGTTTCCGGGCTGAGAGCTTTTTCCATCGCCTTCAAACCGAAGGTATTGGCTCCAAAAATGCTTCCCGGAGATTCCTCTGAGAAATTAACGGTATTTTCTGTCGCAGATCGGCTGGCGATATTTGACACGGCTTCCATGCGGGCTGTTGTTTTCATTGTTCTGTTTCTTGCTATTTAAAAGATGCCGAGGTAAAAACGATGCTTTGTTTTGAATCGACATCTTCTATAAAGCACGGATTATGCCAAGTGGAAAATAGGAATGATCGAATTATCACCATATCATCAGATTGAGCTCGCTCCCGCCTGGGAAGCCCTACGGGACAACCCTCCGGACAGGGATCAGGTAATTCGCACGATTTCTCGCAAAATGCTTAACGATCAACCCCTTATACAGGGCGATTTAGTATATGCAGGACTGGATACCAAGGCCGAATTCCCCTTATCCGAGAAATATCCGGTGCATTTCCGCAAAACCTATTACCCCGGAGCCTTTCACAAACCTCCACAACTAGAATATGACCATCATTTGGAAATTTCCCAGATTCTCGACGTTCCCGCTCCCATCGGAGCCACTAGAAACAGCTTTCGCAGCTGTTTGATCCCCGGAACCCCTCTGAGCCGCCTTTACCCCTTTGGGGTCGAGCCTCTGGATCGTAACATCAACCTAGCCGAGGAAGGGGAAACCACCTCTCTGATGGGACTCTGGAATTTACTCGAAACGGCCCATGAACAGGTCACCCGACTGCACGCAGCCGGGCTTGCTCATGGCGATCTCTTTTTCCACAATATCATTGTCCCTTCCTCTCCTATCGGGATTTTCCTGATAGATTTTGAGCTGGCGGTCGAAAAGCAGGGAGTTTCGGATGAGGCCTGGCAAAAGGCCTGCTCAGCCGATTTCGAGGAGTTGCACCAGACGGCGGTTTACATCCAATGCGGATTGGGGAAACAGGTTGGCGATCTCGCGGAAAACTCACTCGCGCGCCTAGATGAGCTTTTTGGCACTAGCTCACAGCGCTTTCAGAAAGCGGTGGATCGACATTCTTTTTTGTGACGCTTCTCAGGGCGCAATAACTTCCTTCCGTATAAACTTCATGAAAACCGCACTATTCAAAAACTTCGGCCCGCCAGCAGAAAAAATTGAAATTACCGAATCATCGTTGCCTCAACCCGGCCCCGAGCAATTGCGTCTGCGCATTCATTATTCACCGATCCACCCATCCGATCTGAACCTTATCGAGGGCGTTTATGGTATTTTGCCAAATCTTCCGGCCTGTGCAGGCGGTGAAGCTAGCGCAACCATCGATGCGATAGGTTCGCAAATAACAAATAACTACACTTTGGGATCACCTGTCATTCTGCCCCGCCGCCCCGAAAGCGGCACCTGGAGTGAATACATTCTCGCCAGCCCGGAAGAAATCCATTCGCTGCCTCAAGGCATTGATCTCGAACAAGCCTCGATGCTGGCTCTCAATCCTGCCACCGCCTGGGGACTGCTCGAATTATTCGTGCCTCTCGCAACAGGAGACTGGATCATCGTGAACTCCGCCAATTCCGCTGTCGGCTGCTGCCTGATCCAACTCGCCCGTGAACGCGGGCTGAAAACTCTCGCTTTTGTTCGCCGCGAAGAAGCCATTGCTCCCTTGCTGGAACTTGGAGCTGACTGCGTGCTACTCGATGAGGCGGATTCCTTTGACGCGGCTCGCGCTGCATTTGGCGACAGCCCGCCACGTCTGGCTCTCAACGGCGTCGGCGGTGACAGCGCCCTGCGCATGATGGACCTGCTGGCCAACGAAGGAACTCACGTCACTTATGGAGCCATGAGTCGTCGCAGTCTGAAAGTGCCGAACAAATTCCTGATATTCAAACGCCTCACTCTGACTGGTTTCTGGGTCACCCGCTGGCTGGAGTCCGCCTCCGGAGAAGAAATTCATTCGATGCTGGACCAACTGGCTGAACTAATGATAAAAACTCGCCTGCACATGCCGGTTGCGGAAGTATTCCCAATCGACGATATCCATTCTGCCATCCGTGCCGCACAAGGCGACCGCCGTCAGGGAAAAATATTACTCAAATTTTGATGACCTTTATTTATGGGCAACCATTCTGAAGAAGCCAGCTACAGCGTTACCGAAATCACCCGGGAAATCCGTGACCTGATCGAAGGGCAACTCAGCGGTGTATGGATCGAGGGAGAAATCAGCAACTACCGTCACCACTCTTCCGGTCACCGCTATTTTAATCTGAAAGACGACAACGCGCAGATCTCCTGTGTGTTTTTTCGCGGCCATGCCCGGGACCACCACACTCCGCTCGACAACGGAGATCAGATTCAAGCTTACGGAGACATCACTGTTTACGAGGCTCGTGGACAGTATCAGTTAATGGTCAAGCTCATCCAGGACAAGGGTGCCGGTGAGTTGCAGGCCCGTTTCGAAGACTTAAAACAAAAACTCAAGGATGAAGGTTTGTTTGATGAGGATCAAAAAAAGGCCATCCCGACTTTTCCAAAAACCATCGCCATCGTCACCTCGCCCACCGGTGCAGCTGTCCAGGATATGTTGAATATCCTGCAACGTCGTGCGCCCTGGGTCAGGGTTTTGATCTATCCGGTTCCGGTTCAGGGTAAGGGCGCCGAAATCAAAATCGCTGAGGCGATCGAACAACTTTCCCATCCGGAAAAAGTCGGCCTGCCACCGATCGATACCATCGTCGTCACTCGCGGAGGCGGCAGCATGGAGGATCTGTGGAACTTCAACGAAGAGTGTGTCGCCCGGGCAATAGCACAGTGCCCCACTCCCCTTGTATCGGCCGTCGGACATGAAATCGATTTCACCATCGCCGACTTTGTCGCCGATCTGCGAGCTCCGACACCGAGCGCGGCCGCTGAACTGATCGTTCCGGATTCCAGCGAGCTAAAACGACGCGCACAACAACAATTCAAGGCTCTGGAAACCAGCGTATTATCCCGGATGAACCAGGCACAGATGGTGTTGCGCCTGACCCGCCAAACTCTGGACGCCCGTGAACCCGCACGAGTCCTGATGAGCCATGCCCAAAACCTCGATCACCTGAGTGAACGATTCACTTTGGCCGCTCGTCACCATTTGAACCAATACCGAAATCGTCTGGAGCAGACAAGGCAAGCGCTTCAGGTCCCACGACTTGGACAACGCGTATCAAATGAAAGTGAAAAACTGACGTCACTCACCCGACGACTGAACACCGCCATCACTCATCAGTTGGGATCTGCGCAGACTTCACTCAGCCACTTTCAAGGCACGCTGCGACAACTGAGTCCCGAATCCACCTTTTCCCGCGGATTCTCCATGACCACCACTCCCGATGGAGAGATCATCACCGACCCAAATCAAGCCAAAACAGGCGATACGATCGAAACCCGGGTGGCGGAAGGAAAAATTATTTCGACCGTCGAGGCGGATAATTAAGAACTACGGAAGCAAGATGTGGCTCATGTCCGATTCCAGTTCTTCACCACCCTTACCCTCTCCAGGCTCACGCTTTGAGTAAATACCACTCCCCGTTTTTGACTTTCTTGATTTGATGGTCGCTCCCGGTTTGGAACTTGTGAGCTGCTCCTGTAAAACGTGGCCGCCAACATAACCGACTA
>JAADHD010000449.1:0-9890 GCA_013152075.1 Verrucomicrobiota bacterium
TGGAGGTGTGTCGGTGGGTTTATCTTTCAGTCGCTTGGCTCGATTGAAAAGCTCCGTGTTGCTGTAGGCCCCATATTTCCCGGTAAGCAGTGTGTAGCGGGACGCACCACAAGTGGGCGCTTGCACATAATGGCGGCTAAAAATGCGTCCGCGAGCTGCCAGTGCGTCGATATTGGGTGACTGGATATAATCGACGCCGAAACAGGCCAGCTCTGGTCGCAGGTCGTCGATGCATAGGAGCAATACGTTGGGTGGGGTTTTAGCTGAAGATTGCCCGACAATTAATGCGGTAAAAAGGCTTAAGATAAGGGTTGTTTTATTCATGAGAGGTATTTCCCGTTGGGTCAAGATTTCGAGAGATGGTCGGCTGAGATGATTTCGGACTTGCCGAGATCGGCGGGATTGCAGTCGGCGATTTCCGGTGGGACGTGGTTGGCGAGAGCGTGCCATGTGTCCTGTGTGAGCGACTCGATGAGTCGGGCAAAGGCTTCGGCGTCATCGTTGACCGGGAGATAGGTCCGGTACATAGACACGATGCTCTGTAGCATGGGGAGGTAAGGCTCAAGATCGGTAGTGGTGGAGGCGGCCTCACTGTCGATCCAGGCAAGGGGGATCACACAGGTGGAATCGGGGGAGCGTTGTTCTGTTTTGAGCAGGAGTTCGATGTCGAAGGCGAATTTTTTCTCGATGGAGTTGAGGATGATATCGTTGGCGAGGTCAGATCGGAAGGCTTTGAAGGCGCATTGGGTGTCGACAATGTCGTCGAGGATGGGGAGCAGGCGTTTCCAGAGATAGATAAAAAGTTTGCCGCGAGTATTACGGGTGCCTTTTTTCACCACCACTGAAGCAGGGTCGCGGCGGGAGCCAATGGAGGTTTGGACTTTCGGATCGAGGAAAGGTTCGAGTAATAAGCCTGTCTGGCCGAGATGGGTTGAGAGATCGGCATCGGTGTAGAGAATGATGTGCTCAACATCCGGGCCGTGATTTTTCTGAGTGGCTTCCCACATGCCGTAGAGAATTGCACCACCTTTTTGGCTGTCGGCAGGGGAGGTCAAGCCGTCTACGACAGGTAGATCTGAGGCTATAGCATCCTGGAGAAAGAGCACACGGGCTTTGGCTTCGTGGTGGTTTTTTTTAATGATCTCCTGGGCGATATGACCGGATCCTTCCGGGCAGCCGTCATCGACAACGATCAGTTCCCAATCGATGTGAGGGCTGTCGTCAAATAGCCAGTGGAGCTGATGTATTTTGCGGTTGAGAAAGTCCTCGCCGTGTGGATGCTCGTCAGCGGTGAGGATGCGTTGATGCTCTTTGTAAACGGCGAATAGGACGGAAACAAAGAGCGGTTTTTCTGCGGGAAATCGCTGAGTAATGATCGCTTTGGAGCGAGCGAGTTTGAGAGCGACGCGATGACTGAGGAGGGTGTCAGGAGATTGGAGCTGCTCAGCTTCCAGCGATAGCAGAGCATCCGGCGAGTGATTGCTTTTATTGAGAAATTGCTCGGCGAGGTGATAGAGTTCGTCGAGGTGGGTAGGATTGGTCAGATCGAGGGACATCAAAATTTAATATTTACCATTTACCATTTATCATTTACTATTTTTTTCGATGAGAAAACAGAGTCAAATTGCATTTTTTTCGTGTATAGGGTGTTTTCTCTGATCGGCGTATGCGCTTGTTGATTCCACTGGGGAAAAGGGTAGTGGGATGTCTTCACTAATCATGATCTTTTTCATTTTTCATGTCAGCGTAAATTTCCCTAGCGTTTTACCTCAACAGCAGGTTTCCTGATGTGCCCTTAACTGAAAGGAACAATTAATCTGATGAAAGTATTTATAAAACCTGGTTGCCCTTGGTGTGTCGAAGCTACTCGTTGGCTGGAGAGCAATGGCTACGAATTTGAAGAGGTAGATGTAACAGCTGACCCGGACGCATTCGACGAAATGCAGCGTCTGTCAGATCAGACTAAAGCTCCCACCATGGTGATGGAAGACGGATTGATTCTAGCTGATTTTGGAGTTGAAGAACTGGTACCGTTTCTCAAAGAGAACAACATCACCGCGTAAAACCTATCTTGCTAAAGGGAGAGTTCATGGTGCTCGGCGAGCACCATTTCTAGGTAGGCACGGTAGTCAGGGCTACGGGTGCCTTCGATCACCTGGGTGAACTCGGCGACGTTGATAAATCCCTGATTGAAGGCGATTTCTTCGATGCAGGCGATTTTGTAGCTCTGTTGGTGCTCGATAGTTGCGATGTACTGGCTGGCTTCCAGCAGGCTGTCGGGTGTTCCGCTGTCCAACCAGGCGATGCCGCGACCGAGAGGTTCGACATGCAATTCGCCGCGGTTCAAATATTCGATGTTCAGATCTGTGATCTCAAGCTCTCCTCTGGCAGAGGGTTTCAACTGTTTGGTGTATTCCACGATTTTGTTGTCGTAGACGTAGAGGCCGGGAACGGCAAAGTTGCTTTTGGGAATAGCGGGTTTTTCTTCGAGGCTCAAAACTTTTCGGTTTTCGTCAAACTCGACCACTCCGAATCTCTCAGGGTCACGAACAGGGTAGCCGAATACGCAGGCGCCGTGTTCACGATCCAGTGCCCTACGGAAAAAGGAGAGCTTTCCGTAGAAAATATTGTCGCCTAAAATAAGAGTAACTCCGTCATCGCCGATGAATTTTTCACCGATCAGGAATGCCTGGGCTATCCCTTTAGGCTCCGGTTGTATGGCGTATTCGATGTTCATGCCGATGCGCGAACCGTCACCGAGTAATTTTTCAAATGCCGGAGTGTCTTTTGGCGTTGAAATGATCAATACATCCTTGATGCCACCCAACATCAATGTCGAGAGCGGGTAGTAGATCATTGGTTTGTCGTAAACAGGTAACAACTGTTTGCAGGCAACTTCAGTCAACGGGTAAAGTCGTGTTCCTGATCCTCCGGCGAGAATGATTCCTTTGCGTTTCATAATATTAAAAGCTGTAATCGTCTAGGCGTTCAGCCTGTAGAAATTAATTAATCTACTTTCTTTGTTATTTATTTAGTATCCCCATTCGCTGGCCTTGGTAGGTTCCCTTTTCGACAGCTTCGCTCCAGTTGTCATTGTCAAAATACCATTTCACTGTTTCGAGCAGGCCGCTTCCAAAATTTTCTTTAGGCTGCCACCCTAATTCATTCTCTATCTTGGAGCAGTTGATAGCGTAACGATGATCATGTCCTGGACGATCGGTGACAAACTCGATCAGGGTGTCCACATCGATGTCATCGCTATCGCTCTGCAATTCGTTGACTGCCGCTATGATGGCGCGTACTACGTCGATGTTTTTCATCTCGCATTTGCCGCCGATATTATAGACTTCTCCCAGTCGACCTTTTACCAGTGACAGGAACAATCCCCGGCAGTGGTCTTTGACAAATAACCAGTCGCGGACATTGGAACCATCTCCATAAACAGGTAGTTTTTCTCCCCTCCGAGCTTTTGAAATCATAAGAGGGATCAATTTTTCAGGGAATTGATACGGCCCGTAATTGTTGGAGCAATTGGTGGTGACTACCGGTAATTTAAAAGTATGATAATATGAACGCACGAGATGGTCGCTGCCGGCTTTTGATGCGCTGTAAGGGCTGTTGGGAGCGTAGGGGGTCGTTTCGGAAAAAGCCGGGTCATCCATTGACAGGGAGCCATAAACTTCATCGGTGGAAACATGTAGAAAACGAAAATCATCTCCCAGTCCTTGTTCTGTTCGCCGCCGGTGATGGGCGTCGGCTGTATGTAGCATCTGGAAAGTGCCGACAAAATTGGTCATGATAAATTCCTCGGGAGCTTCGATGGAACGATCGACATGAGACTCTGCTGCGAGATGCATCACTGCAGTGATGTCGTGTTCCTGCAAGGTTTGCTGGATCAAGTCAGCGTCGCCAATATCACCGTGCACAAAGTGGTAGCGAGAATCGGCTTCAATTGAGTTTAAATTTTGTGGATTCCCGGCGTAAGTCAGCTTGTCGATATTTACGACTTTTTCGATTTCAACATTCAGCTCGTCACCAGCTTCCTCCAGTAGGTAGTGAATCAAGTTTGATCCGATGAATCCGGCGCCGCCTGTGATTAAAATTCGCATGGTTGGTATTTTCTGTGGTGAAGGTCGGCCAGTGCAGCGTGTTCACAGCACTGGACAAGGTTACAATTTGTTAGCCCCTATTAATCTAGGGGCAAGATGTTCGCGAATGTAGAGGCTGACCGACTCTTTCCACTCCGGCATGGGATTGTTGCAAAGCGAGTCATATCGAGAGGTGGACATTGCTGAGTATAAGGGGCGCTGTGCGCTAAAGCTTTTTATGTCCTTTATGCAGCAACCGTTTACTTTACGAGTGAGCAGGGGTATGCCATTTTCAGCGGCACAGTCCACACAATATTGAGCCCATTCCTGCCAGGTGCAGACCCCTTGATTGCAAAGATGCAGAATGCCGGACAATTTCATTTCGCCTTGAATCACGGGCCTTAAGGCAGCGATCACATCTCCGGTATAAGTGGGCGAAGAGTGGCGGTTGGAGACGACAGAAAGTGAGTCTGTCGTCATTGCCTGATTAATTGCCCAACTCGGAAACCCAGGTTTGTCATGTCCAAAGAGCCAGGAAAGTCGAACAACCAGATATTGATCGTCTGCTTCCAAGATTTGTTGCTCAGCCAGTAGCTTGGATTGGCCGTATATATTCAAGGGCCGGGTTTCGTCTTCTTCGCGGTAGGGACTAGACTTCTCGCCGCCAAATACGTAGTCGGTGCTGAATAAAATCACCTGAGCTCCTTTTTCTGCGCTGATTTGGGCGATCAGCTTTGCGGCATCGGTATTCACTCTGCCGGTTTGCTCAGCGTGGCTTTCACAGTAGTCCACATCAGTGATAGCGGCGGTCAGCCACAAAGTGTCGTAGTCGAGTCCGTCGAGAACGGTTTTAATGGCTGCGGAGTCTTCCAAATCCAGGTCTTCACGTCGTAATGCTACTAGATGAGAGGGATCGCAGGCAGCACACAGTGCGCTGCCCAGACGGCCTCCTGCTCCTATAATAACATTGCGTTTACTCATATCCGTTAAATCCCCTGATTGGCGGCCCTAAACTGCTCGGGGTGAGGGGTTCTGACAAGCCAATTTCTCATTCAGTTTCTCAGGGGCTTCTCTTTGTTCTCTGGGACAGAGTCAGGGTGTCAGTATTTACGCCATAGAGAGGGCATGAAAAGCACTAAGACCGCAAATATTTCCAGACGCCCGAGTATCATCAGCAGGCTACCTAGGAAGAGGGTGGTCGAATGGAGCCCGGAATAGTTGTCAGTAGGACCCACGTCCCCAAAACCGGGACCGATATTGAATGCCAATCCTGTCACTGTGCCCATGCTGGTTTGCAAATCCATCGTTGGTTCGAGCAAACTGAAAGCGACAGCACCACACAGCCAGATGAACGCAGCAAAAATTAGGTAAAAAGTCGTCTGAGCCCGGACGCTGGAATCCATTTGCTGGCCGTTTAGTTTCAGTGAAAAAACCTGCTTGGGACGGAAGGATTTCACCAGTTCCTGTCCGGTGATTTTCATGAATAGGATGATCCGGTTCATTTTCAGCCCGCCTGCGGTTGAGCCGGCGCAGCCACCCATGAGCATCAATATCAAAAGCAGCCATTTGGAGAAAACCGGCCACTGGTCGTAGTCTTCGTTTGCATATCCGGTGGAGGTGCTGAGCGATATCACGGTAAAAAAACATTTCTGCAAAGCTTCGACATAAGACTCTGTTATTCCGGTTAACCACAGGTCTAGACTGATGCAGATTATGGTGGTGATCAATATCAAGAAGTAATACTTGGCTTCCTCTTCCTTTTTCAGACGCTTCCAGTTTCCGGAGGCAACAAAAACATAGAGCATGAAACTGAGGCCACCCAGCAACATGAATAGTGCCAGCCATAATTCGATGGCAAGATCCTGGTAGTATTCAATACTCACATTGTGAGTGCTGAATCCTCCTGTCGCGATGGTGGTGAAGGAGTGGGTTACTGCCTCAAAAGGGGTCATGCCGAGCCACCACAGGCCAAGTGCGCAGGTTACGGTAAGGCCGACATAAACTTTCAGCAGGGTTGCCGCCATGTCACTGATGCGAGCTCGCGTTCCCTCACTTATATTCACACTCGATTCGTGCTGCATCAATGAGCGGCTGCCTACACCTAGAAAAGACAGCACGGCGACGAACATGACTACGATTCCAATGCCTCCGAGCCACTGGGTCAATGCCCACAACAGGATGCTGTCCGGGAAAGCGTCGAGGTCCACGATGACCGTCGATCCAGTGGTAGTGAAACCTGAGACGGATTCAAAGAATGCCATGGGAAAGGTGAGGCCGGGTTCACACAACATATAGGGCAAACTCCCGAACAGGGCGGCAAAAATCCAGGCAAGACCTACAATGGCGATCGCTTCCCTGCGTAAGATCTCTTTTTTGCTATGTCGACCGTAGAGATAAAGGAGCATGCCCACTCCGGCGGTGATGCCCGCCGAGATTTCCAGGGCCTTGATCGCCGGACTTTCCATTCCCCACCAGTCTTTGATGAACGCATACCCCAAGCAGGCCCCCATCGCCAGGGCCACGAGGAATAATAAAACTCCCAATACTTTTGCCAGTACCCGAAAATCCATAGTGTTTAGTCAGAAGTTCTCATCAGTGGATCAGCTTGAGAAATTTCTTTTTCGCTTTGCTGGTTACAACGGCATAGAGATGATCGCCGGCAACGATTTCGTCGTCGGCAGCCGGCGTCACCGCACGTACCCCATGAAGCAGGGCTGCCAGAACGCAGCCTGCAGGCCAATTTATATCTTTCACTTTATGGCCGTCGGCCTTTGAACCTTCTGCCACCGAGGCTTCGATCAGTTCGCTTGTTTCCAGCTTTTTCACCAAATGATAAGGGTCGGAAGTTACGAAACGCATCAAGTCACGTTTCGTTGCGTCCCGTGGGCTCACCGCAGCCATGATGCCTACTCGTTCACCGAAGCCCATGATGGCGTCGGCATAATCTGCACGGTGAATCAGGGTCAGGCAGTGTTTGGCTCCAATGCTTTGTGCTTGCAGGCAAGTCATCACATTGTCTTCATCTACTCCTGTAGCAGCGACGAAAAAGTCGACTTCTTCGATGTTTTCTTCTTTCAGTTCAGCCACTGATGTTGCATCGATATTCAGTACTTTGGCAGAAGTCAGATGTTCGGAAAGTTCATCACAACGCTTTTCGTCATTTTCAAAAATGCGTACCCGGCAGTTCCAGCCTTCGAGGGTTTCAGCCAGGGAGTAGCCGTAATCGCCGCCACCAAAGATCGCGACATTGGATGCTACCTCTTTTCCACTGCTGTGATTTAAGCGCATGACCACATCATGCAGGCGCTTGGGCTCACCGAACAGGGTGACAAAATCACCCGCTTTCAATACTTCATCAGCGGAGGGGGTAATCGATTTTCCCTCTCGGGTGATGGCTCCGACTCTTACCCGTGAGGGGAAATCCAGATCTTCTAGCGTTTTCCCACGAGCTTCACTGTTTGGAGATACGCGGACCTGTTGCAGTTCGATATGACCGCGAGCCAATTCTTCCACTACGATCGAATCCGGATTGCGAATAAATTTGGACAATTCTGCAGCAGCGAGTCGCTCGGCACTGAATACATAATCGATTCCGAAATGGGCGCGCAAATCAAACAGCCATTCATCCCGCTGTAATCCTGGTAGTACACGGCAGATGACTTTTTTAGAACCCAGCTTCTTCGCCATCGACGAGGCGACCAGATTCACATTGTTGTCCGCCGTCAAGGCCATGAAGAGGTCGGCTCCAGAGACTCCGGCCTCCAGCAAGGTGTTGACTGATGTTCCGTCTCCCTGGATCACACGTCCGTCGAACTGGCCTTCGAGCTCTTTGGCTACACCTTCATCGGATTCGATCACGGTAATAGAATGAGATTCTTCCGAAAGGCTCTGGGCCATGTGTCGACCAATTTCCCCGGCTCCTACAACGATGATGTTCATATGCACTAAAAATAAGGCAAGCCCGCTCCGTGAAATCAGAATGGTATAGACAAGGTGGTCAAAGATGAATCAATCCGGCAGTCTTCTGAGAGAGAAAAGCTGTGTGGGATAAATGGGCCGTGTGGGCAGAGGATAGGTGAAATTTCTGCTCAGGTCAATGCCGGGTCTGGATAAATCGAGAGCTTTTCCAACATCGTTTTGACCGCTTCCATCGGCAGGCCAACAACATTCGTCCACGATCCGTTAGTTTTCTCAATAATTACTCCGCCGTGCTCTTGGGCCGCGTAAGCTCCGGCTTTGTCCATTGGGTCGATCAGATTGTGATAATTTTTGAGTTCATCGTCTGATAAGGATTTGAAGCTCACATCGGTGACTTCGCAGTGTTGAATCAAGAGAGATGGTGTTTTTCGCATCAGGCAGACGCCAGTCATGACCTGGTGAGTGCGTCCGTTCAGGGTGCGGATCATTTTTAGAGCTTCTTCCCGGGTATTTGGTTTACCCAGAGCCTGCCCGTCGATAGTTACCAGAGTGTCGGCTCCGAGAACGATCTGGTCAGGAAAGCGAGATGCGACTTCTTCGGCCTTCAATTTGGCGTTCCATTTAGTCAATTCCCGGACATCCAGATCGGAATCATGTAGCTCTTCAGCCGTGGATGGCTCGATGGTAAATTGGTAACCGGCTTCGCCGAGCAAATCTTTTCGTCGTGGTGATCCTGATCCGAGGATGAATGTGTTACTTTGGCTCATGGTGATGTTCTCGGAAAGTATGGATCACGTTGCTTTGTCTCGCCACTCGAAATGAGGATTGAGGATTGATGAATGTGGAACAGCTTTGTAAGCTGTTCTTGGTAGAGAATGGTAGGTTGCAAACCTGTCACACATTAAAATCCTCACTCTTTTCCCAAGCTCAGCAAATAAGCCAGCATGTCGCTCATCTGCTGCTGGTTGATGATTTGCTCCAGACCTTCGGGCATCAATGACAAACTGTTGCTGGTGATGTTCTTGATGTTCTGGCGCAGCAGGGTTTCCTGGATGCCCTCTGTTCGTTTCAATGTAATGCTGGTCGGCGACTCGGTGACGATGAAGCCTGAAACGGCGCGGCCATCGTTGAGTTCGACGATGTATTGACGGAAGTTGGCTTGCACTTCGCGATTCGGGTCGAGAATGTGAATCATCAAGTCTGACGATGTGCGGTTTTGAGTGGTGGCCAGATTGGGGCCGACATCGTTACCCTTTTTACCAATCTTATGACAGGCGATACAGATTTGTTCGACGACGACTTGTCCGCGTTTTGCATCGCCTTTCAGTTTTAGCGCGGGTTGGTAAGCGGCGATGACTTTGTCACGGGCGCGAGGAATACTGCTGGCAAATAACTCATTGGCTTGTGTGCGAATGGCTTCGTCCTTGTGTTTCATCAGAGAAGCACGGCGGGATGGTTCGATGCTGTCTGCGCTTAATTTTTTATCAGCGACAGCGTTAAGTAAAGCGGGGGTCCAGGTTGTTCTGCCGAGCAGGGACTCGATGGCTTCTTTTTTCACCGAAGGAGAAACATTGAGTAAAGCTGCGGCGATGCGGGTGGCGGTTTCCGGAGAATCAAATCCGGTCAGCGTGTTCAGTGCCGCCAATTGCACAGCGGGTGACTGGCTGCGGTTGAGCAGGGCGGTCAGTGGCTCCTTGGCTCCATCGAAGCTCGCGTGAGCGAGTGTCTTGATGGCCTGTAGGCGTTGAGCTGCGGAGGACGAAGATTTTTCCAGCGTTTTGCCTGCGCTGCTGATCATATTGTTGAGAAGCTTGGCGGCGGCGGGGGACTGTTTGAGATAGGGGGCAAGACTGGATCGGGAGCGAACCAGACCTTCACCGAGGC
>JAADHD010000449.1:9919-12927 GCA_013152075.1 Verrucomicrobiota bacterium
TTTGGCCGCGGGACTGCTTTCAGCTGCTTTGAGAATGCGCATGACTTCATCCTCTTGATTGCGACTGCCGACGAGTTGGGTTAATTCACGCAGAAATTGTTTGCCGGTTTTGCTGACAACAAAGTCCCGGTTGTCTGCGAGTAATTGTTCGATCATTCCTGCGGCCAGATTCAGCGATGAACTGAGGATGGCGGTGCGCATCCAGTAGTCCCCGGCGTCACGGCTGGCGATGCCGGCCAGCGCTGATGCAGCTCTAGGATCAGTCGTTTCACCCAGGCTGAAAGCGGCTTGAAAACGCACGCGCATGTTGTTGTCTTTGGCCAGGGCGATGGCCTTGTCACGAATGGATGGATTTTTTTCCAGACGAGGCTCCGAAAGGCGCAGGGCGTGTTCGCGGACACCCGCAGAGGGGTCGTCGAGAGCAGTGAGAATTTCCTCGTCACCAAGCGCGTTGAGTCGGGCCAGTGAGTGTAGCGCATGCAGACGGGCGAGGTCGTATTGACTGTTTTTTACGAGCGCACGCAAAGGTTCGATCGTTGTTTTATCCTGACGTTCGTAGATCAGGCGTTGCGCGGTGTCACGCCACCAGCCGTTGGGGTTTTCGAGGGCCTTGACCAGTTCAGCTGTCGTGGCTGACCCCAATTGTGGTGGAGCTGGTGCCTTGAAACCTTTGGGTGCCAGTCGATAGATACGACCGTAATTGTGACCGTTTTGTAAATCGATGGCGGCGAGAATTTCCGGAGTCATCGAGGTGGGAGTTTCGATGATTTCACGATACATGTCGGCGATATGAAGAGTGCCATCCGGGGCATTGGTCATATTGGTCGGGCGAAACCAATTGTCCTTTGAGCGAACGATTTCGGTTTCTACGTCCACGCGTTTGGAATCAAAACTGACGCCATTGGCTTCGATTACCCGGCGATGAATCAGATTACTCTGCACTTCGCCGAAGAAAATATTGCCGCGATATTCGGGCGGATAAACCGCACCGCGATAAACGGTGACGCCGGAGACGGCGGTGAAAACATCATCAGCCACATAAGACGGCGCCCACTTACGATCTAACGAGCGACGGTATTTGGAACGTGCCTCGCGCCAGGGTTCCGGTGGACTGATTCGGTAAACCTTGTCTCCTTTCCAAATATTTTGGCGCACCTTGGAAACAGGCAGGTAGGGATTGCGTGCCAGATAACGCGCAGGCAGAATGACGTGCACGCCGGCTTTGGAGTTCTGGCAGAGGAAGCGGTTGTTCCAATCGTCGAAGGTATTGCCAAATTGCTCGGAACCGGAAATAGCTTCGAATTTTTCGCTGATCGGATCGAAGCGAAAGTCGCGCCCGCCGAGTGCCACTGTTTTGGCCTGAGGATCGTCGGCAGGTCGGATCTGTCCGCCCGCACCATTGCCCGCACCGTAGATCCAGTTGTCCAGACCCCATATCAGATTGTTGGCAGTTCCTTCTTCGGTAGTGAATCCGAATCCGGTGTAAACTTTGCGTCGGATATCGGCGACGCCGTCACCGGTGGTGTCTTTGAAATACCACAGATTCGGTGAAGCGATGACAAATACGCCGCCTTTCCATGATTGAATACCGGTTGGCCAGGCGATGTTGTCAGCGAATACGGTGCTTTTTTCATAATGACCATTGCCATCGGCATCACGAAGCAGGCGGATGCGACCATTGACGTCTCCTCCTTTTTTTCCATCCCAGGGAAATTTTAAATACTCGGCGACAAACAGCAGGCCGTTCTCATCGTAATTGATGACGATAGGTTCCTGAATCTGGGGTTCTGACGCAACCAACTGCATTTCGAAACCGTCGATGGTTTCGAAGGTCTTGGGAGCTTCCGTTGCAGGAGTAGCCGGAAGGGAAGGGATGACGAGCTTTTTATCAGCCGCGACCGCAGGAGCAATCAGAAAGCATAGAGTCAAAAGTCCGGAGATCGAGGGGAGTATTCGGTGGAGGGGGCTCATAGAGCCAAAACCTAAAGCCGAGATGAGAGTATGGGCAACAAAAAAGCCCGATGCTTGCAGCACCGGGCTTTTAGGTATTTAGAAATTTCGAGAGGTTGTTTAGAAGGCAAACTTCAGACCAATGCGTGTGGTCGCATAGTTTTCACCAGACAAGCCCGTATTTCCTTCAGGAAAGTGATAAATCCAGTCTCCGAAGAGGCCGAGGCTTTGAGTGATACGGAAATCGATACCGGCACCTATTCTGCCAACAAGGCTGAAGTCACCGTCACCATAAATCGTACCCACACCCGCGAGAGCATAGGGAGCCATTCTCGCGCTTTCGATGGGAACGCGGAAGATCGCATCACCCACATAGTTGTGCCAAAGTCCGCCTTGATCCAGATCAACCCACGAAGCAGAGCCCGCTAGGCCAAAGTAACTGGAGAAAAAATGCTCTCCTACGATACCAGCTCCCCATTTTTTATCGACGGCGTCCTGGTCGGGTTTCACATACATCGCGAAAGCGCCGACCGTATTTTCAGGGCCGAAAAGCGCCCCGGAAGATGGCATGTTGTTGTAATTAACGGGTTCCCCGCCAATGGCGAAGCTACTGAGCATAAGGCTCGTAGCCAGACTTGTTAGAAGTGTTTTTGTTTTCATGGTAAATGTTTAACTGCTTAATTATAAAGAAATGCAAAGTAATTAGCAAGAATATTTATAGAAATTATTAAAAATAGTGAATTTTTTAAATTTTGTTACTTTTACAGTATATCTACAGGTCTTTTCTTGATGATATGCGGCGAATCCGCTTCATTCCGGAATGAGTATTTTTGATCGCTTTTCATTGGCCGGAAAACGTTTGTTTATCACCGGAGGCAGTCGTGGATTGGGGAGGGAGATGGCCTTGGCTATTGCGGACGCGGGAGCGGATGTGGTTTTGTCGGGACGAGATATGGAAAGTCTTGAGACGACGGCGAGTGAAATCCGTAAACTGGGAAGGCAAGCGGTAACGATTCAGGCAGATATGGGAGACCCGAAAAAATGTGAAGAAGCCTGTC
>JAADHD010000444.1 GCA_013152075.1 Verrucomicrobiota bacterium
CAGGGTGTGCAGGGAATAGCCCAGCCATCGCAGCCACGGGTTAGCTCCGATGATCAATTCGCCTCGTAAACGGTCGGCGACAAGACCGGGGGTGCCTCGTTGGCTGGCCCGGTGGGCACGATACCGCAATGCTAGCAGAGGTATTAGTGCTAGCAGCAGCCAAAGGCATACAGGATGGGCAAAAGTGGGCATCATTCAGGTAAGCGTCGCCAAAAAGTTTCCCCCCCAATTAAAGATAGTAAAGCAAAAGCGAGGGCAGGAATGGCAAACCAGGCAAAATAATCTTTGGCATGAACCGTCACGTGTTTTTTGATCTCGGTTTTTTCCAGTTTATCGATCAAACCGAAGATTCTCTCCAAGCCGGACGTGTCTTGAGCCCGAAAGTATTCACCGTCAGCAATGCGGGCGATTTCCTTGAGCGTTTCTTCATCGAATTCCTGTTGCAGATGGTGGGGGCCGGCGGGTGTTGGGACTGTGTAATTGCCATAAGTTCCTACGGCGATGGTATAGATCTTAATGCCGAGGGTCTTGGCTAGTTTGGCAGCAGTTACAGGAGTGAGACTGCCTGCGTTGTTTACTCCATCGGTAAGTAGCACCACCACTTTGCTTTTTGCTTCGCGTTTTTCCAATCGTCGGGCGGTGGCTCCAATCGCCGAGCCGATGGCGGTGCCATCTTCAACCAATCCGATGCGAACCCGTTCGAGACTGTCTTCGATCCAGGCATGGTCAAGGGTAATCGGGGCAACCAGATAGGGGCGTCCGGCAAAGGCGATCACTCCGATTCGGTCTGTTTCGCGACCGCGAATGAAATCGCGGGTGACTTTTTTAGCGGCCTGCAATCGTGTGGCTTTGCGGCCGCCGATGTGGAAATCAGCAACTTGCATTGAGCGTGAAACGTCGATGGCGACCAGAAGTTCTATGCCGCTTTCACTTATTTTTTCTGTGGAGCGAACTTTTTGTGGGCGCGCCAGGGCGAATATCAGGAGAGCGATGCTCAGGTAAAGAAGGGAATATCGCAGTGCGCCTGCTCGGGAGCGAGTCAAAGGGCCCATTTGGCGGAGAATATGAAGTGATGAAAAAACCACGGCCGGCTGCGCGCCACGACGGCCCTTCATCACCGCGATGGCGGGGATGAGCAGTAGCAGGAGCAGCGCCCAGGGATTGACGAATCGCCAGGTGATTTCAGCTAGGATCAGGTTCGGCATTTACAGGTTCAAGAATAATTTGGCGCGCTTCTTCCAGCAGTGGTGACTTGCTGGCGTCCGCATTGGCGGAGCGGGAGAATTTCAGTTCATCGCAGAGGCCGACAAAATTGGCCAGACGAGTCTGCAAAGGTTGGGAGAGCGGATTGGAAGGGGAGGAATTCAAACGATTGAGGAATTCTTCTGATGTTTCATAGCGAAAAGAATCCTGGAAACGATCTTTCAAGTAGTCTTTCAAAATGTCAGACACTTTCAGGCTGAAAGGATTAGCGGAGAGGGTGGTCACTTCCTGTTCCAATTCACCAAGTTTTTTTAGCGCAATTCGCCCGGCAGGGATTTTGTGTGATCGGTTTTTATCTTTACGGGAAAAATATACCATCAACCAAAACAAGCCTCCGACAAAAATGATCCCACCAGCAATGCCTAATATTATAAACCAATAGCTACCCAGAGCTTCTGGAGGAACGATATCCTGAATGTCCGGCAATTCGCCGGTGTCAGGGCTTGTCTGGGAAGACTGTGAAGTTTGAGCTAAAATCACCGTCCGGTTCCTCCCCGTCGTTTAAAAAATGAGTGCAAGGCAGGCAGATACTCTTCATCAGTGACGAGATCAATCTTATCGACGCCGAGTTTGAGGAAATGGGAATCGAGCAGGTGTTGCCAATCTTGGGCCTGTTTTTGATAAGCTTGCCGAACCTTGGGGTTTGAGGTGTTGATCTCGATCTGTTCGCCGGTTTCAGGGTCTTCCAATCTTACGGGCCCTGCAGCGGGTAAATTTTTTTCTGCCGGATCACCAATTTGCACTGCCACCAAGTCGTGTTGTCGGCTGAGGCTTTTCAAGTCCTCGAGCTGATCATCTTCAAAAAGGAAGTCAGAGATCAAGAATACAAGGGAGCGGCGTTTGATGTGGTTTCTCAATATGTGCACCGTATCATCCAATTGCGTTTGGTGTCGAGTGGGGTGGCAGTAAAGAATTTCTCGGATCAGACGCAATGTGTGCGACGCCCCTTTTTGCGGCGGGACGTATTTCTCAATTTGGTCAGTAAATAGAATCAGCCCGACTTTGTCTTTGTTTTGTAATGCGCTGAATGCCAGCAGAGCTGAAACTTCCGCGATTAGTTCCCGTTTGCTTTGATTGTGACTTCCGTAGTTTCCCGAAGCACTGATATCCACTGCCAGGATCAGGGTCAACTCGCGTTGCTCGGTGAACTTCTTGATGAATGGAGTGCCCATTCTTGCAGTCACGTTCCAGTCTATGGAACGCACCTCGTCTCCATGCTGGTATTCACGGAAATCTTCAAAATCGATACCTTCTCCCTTGAAGCAACTTTGATATTCACCACCAATGCTTTCGCGCACCAAACCACGGGTTTTCAGCTCGATCTTACGAATTTTGCGCAGGATCTCTGAAATATCCTGCTGATCTTCGGTGCTGACGGGTGCTACTGCCATAAGTGGGCGTATTATATATGCAAAAAGCGGAGTGTCGGAGAAAATTCGTCTGATCGCTATGAAAATAGCAGGGAAAATTGATAAGTAGTGGGTGGCGGGGAATTCGAGAAATGACTTGATTGAGGGGGGCTGGTTCTATAAAATCGGATATATGAAGATTTCAGACCTAATCGCATTTGTAGTGGTACCTGTCGTTGCATTGGCTTTCAGTAGTTGCGCATCAGCCCCTGAGGATGGACAGCCTAATTATCCAGCTCCAAATAATGCGGACAATGCGTCGAAACTGCAGGACGCTCACTCCAAGTTCCTCAGGAACGCGAATTGATTTCTTAACGGGCCATCGACTCATTTCCGATAGTTGTCAGGAAGAGGAGCTAATCGGAATTCGGGGGGAGTAATCCAACTCCCGTTGGTGAACTCTGTCGCATTGTGGACGGGTAGGCCGTTGTTATTACTCTGTAGAACAATGCCCTTGGGACCAATCGCGTAAGTATGCAAGCCCGTCATGTGATAAAGTGCGGGAAAGGCGCAGAGCACAAAATCCTTTTCGTAATTCATTCCCTGAGTGCCGTTTTTGGGCACATGAGCAAAGGTGTAGCCTTTGTAACCCTTGCCATTGAATGATTTGTTGTCTCCGGAGGTAAAGGCGTCCATGTCTGCCAGCTTCATCTCGGCAGGGAGCTCCAGGTCACTCAAGGTGCGGGCGTAGTGACCGTTGTTGGATTTGTAAATGGTCTGGGCTTTGACATAGTCGCGCAAGGCATCAGTCACGGCTGTTTCATTACTTACAATTAGCTGCTTCGTTTCGTCGTCCATCGCGAAATCCCACATCTGAGTGATTACGCCTTGTGGATCCTTTTCAATCCTAGTCTTGAGATAATACAATCCGCAAGCGATGCCGGCGATAAGCAAGGCGAAGAGGAGGGAGAGGATCAGGAGGACTGTTTTCATTACGTGTTTTTGTGCGTTCGAGTCTCGGATCCACTTTCCTATGGAAAGGAGGAAGGAGTCAACATCGCTTAATATCGAAATAGTGAAATGAGTTATTGCAAGCAGAAATCTCTGATTCCAAATGCAAGGTGTCTATAGAAAGATTTGATTTACTTGAGTATCGCTGGGGATACAGCCATGGTTACAAATGGCATTGGTAAGGATAGGAGGAGAGGCTGATAAGTTAGGATATCACTACGAAGCGCTCTGGCGGCTAAAGTTGTTGCTGGAGGTAATTTGTGGGGACGCCGAGAACCTTATTCTCGAGGGTTTTGATCACATAAACAAACGCGGTATTGACGCCGAGCTAACGAGGCGGGAGGGGAGTGTAATAATCACCGAGTTTCATTCGGTGAAACGTCAGACTGCTAGCGGTAAATGGACGCCGGGAGCTCTAGCCTCTAAAGGGGTGGATTCAGTGCTAGGCCAGGTGATTGAGAAGATTACTCCAGATATAGAAAACTCACGAGGTTTGTTTATTTCTATGTCTCCGGTCGAGAAACTACCGGAATTGGCAGATGCGGTAATCAGGTCAGGAACGTTCGAGATTTTTATCTCAAGAGTTAAAAGTGGGAGTATAAAGGATCAAGAATTCGTCCCACTCTTTAAGTCGTTGAAAGAATGGCAGGGGCTGGGCGATGACGAAACTTGTCTCAGGGTTCTAAAAGCGCTCGATTATCGTTGTATTACTGAACGAACTCTCGAAGAAGAGGTTTGCCGCTCAATTCGCAGAGATATTATGCGAGCCGATGGCGAAGAAGTTGATGAAGTTGCTGTTGCTAGTCATTTGTGTGAGTTCATGAGGTATAATCTGGGGCCAAGGATTGGAAAAAAAGAGGTTTTAGGTTATTTGGCTTCTAAAAAACCGGGCTATTGCGAAAAGAACCTCTCAAATGTTTCGCTGGCTTTGGATCAAGTGGCGAATCAGAATGATCGATTCGTCAGAGAAGCGGATCAGAGTCTTATAAATGATCAGAGAATTGATCAAGGGGAGACGCAAAAGATTCTGGATATTCTTGATCGAGAGAATCGTTCCTGGATTATGCTTACAGGAGATGCTGGTAGTGGAAAGAGCTGTGTATTGGCGCAAGTCGTTGATGCTCTCAAGGAAAAGGAGACTCCAGTTTTTGCATTTCGGTTCGACACGTCAGCTCCAGTGGTTTCGTTCCAAAAACTAAAGGAATATATTCACACCAACTGGGAACCTGTGGGATTGCTGGATAGTGTGGCGAAACGGAAAAAGAGCGTGCTGGTTATCGACCAAGTTGACGCGTTGTCAATGGTTGCAGGGAGAAGGAATATGCAACAATGGAACGTTCTGTATCAGGTGATTAAAGAGGCACGTGCATGCCCCTTTATGTCAATCGTTCTCGCTTGCAGGGCTTTCGATCTCCGGAACGATGCCGAAATAAAAGGGATGCTGAAATCTCGAGAAGATTACGAACCCAATGCTGTAGAAATTCCCATGGAATTGCTGTCGGTAAAAATAGTAGAAAATTGTCTCTTGGCTGAAGGAGGTTCGGTAGAAGGCTGGGATACCAAGGAATTGGATGTTCTGCGAGTTCCATTGCATTTGATGCTATTTTTGAAGTGTATGGTAGGCGACGCAAGCCCCGTGGCTTCACTCTCCGCCCTCTACAACCGATATTTAACGGAACAAAAAAGGGACGCGGAACGGGCAGCGGAGGCGTGGGATTTTGATGCTGCGTTGAATGCGCTTGTAGAATGTTTTGATGAGAATCAAGCGGTAGCTATTGAGTGGATCCGGGTGGAATCAAAGGATTTGATTGCCGCAACAGAACGGTTGATCAGCATCGGAGTATTAAGCGATCCTGGTGAGGGTGAAACTCGGCTGGTTAGGTTTTTACACGACACTCTATTTGATCATGCGAACGCGAAGCTGTTTCTGCGGGGCGATGAAACATTGGCCGATAGTCTCACGAAGCCTGGAGAGAGGCAGGAGCTGTTTCGTAGGACCAAATGTCGGCAGGTTCTTACGTTCCTCAGGGAAGGGAGTCCAATAGAGCGTGAGCGGTATCAAAAGGAATTGAGAGAGTTACTAATATCACCTTCAGTCCGTACCCACATAAAGTTCTTTGTTCTTGTTTGGTTGAATTCACTTAATGATCCCTCAGAACAAGAGTGGGAAATTTTGGAGGAAGTCGCAGGGAATGTTTGTCCTTCCGATGGGAAACGAAGGGACGACGAAAAGCGGAAAAATCACATTATACGCCTTGCCACTTGGAGAAGTGTGCCGTGGTTTGATATTCTCGACAAGCATGGGATGTGGGAGCGGTGGTTGATGGGCAAGGATGGGCGATTAGCAGATGATATTACTTGGATGCTTGGGCAAAAGGAGATGATTCGGGCTCGTTGTGACGTTATTGCAGGAATGTTGCCCAGTGGAAGTGGGAGAAAATCCAAGCTCGCAAAATACAGAATTGCCCAAATTCTCAGTTGGGGAGGGTTTCACCACTCCGAAAGGTTAGCTAACTTATTTATCGAGGCCTTCGAAGACAATTCGGAAGGGCTTGGCAATGGTGGTTTTTGGCATTCGGATTTGAAAGTTCTAGCACAATCACAGCATCAGGTGGC
>JAADHD010000133.1 GCA_013152075.1 Verrucomicrobiota bacterium
TACCACCCCCTGCCAACCAGGACGTCCAGTCATTTTCACATCCTCCGGTCGCGCCACCACTACCACCGCTTTCAGTTCCGCTAGCACCTCAAGCGCCTCTTGCTCCTGATCAATGCCCTCTACCGCCAAAACCCCGCCAGCCGACAGGGTAAAAAAACTCATCGCCACGACAGCAATGAAACGTAAACAGAATATAGAAAGATAACTAGGCATAAGCGGATCGCAATTGATCATATATTTCCATATAATCAATCACTGCTATGAGGTCTGATAAGAACACTTAGACAAAGCCAGCTTCGCTCTATTTCAGCTTCCAACACCCCTCTACACCTCTAGGCGACAAATCCCTGCAAAAGGGCCACTTATTTTCAATTATTTGAAAATGGAACTCTGAATAGCTCAACACCTCGTTAGTTTAAGTCGAGGTTCAAGTTCTGTAACTATTCAGGTATGTCTTTAAAAAAATAAGATAGACCGCGGATAGCGCGGATCGGCGCAGATGGGATGCTTTGAAAAGACTGTTCTATTTGAAATCGCACAGCTTAGGGTGAAATGGTAACCGTTACTTCCTTGAATTGTTTTTCTTATCCGCGTTCATCCGTGTTATCCGCGGTTAAACTCTTTCGGAATGACCTGAATAGTTACCAAGTTTTTAACATAAACTTAAACCTCAACTTAAACTCTTCCCTCCCTGCCCCGAACCTAACAAAGTCAAACAAAGGCTAAGGCTTCCCCCAAATAATCATCTGGTCTTTACCTAAAGACAGCAGACGCTTTCCATCAGGGCTCCAACGCACCAATACCACTTGTTTGTTATGAGCCTTGAACACCGCAACCATCTGGCGGGTTTCCATGTCCCACAGGCGGATAGTCCTATCGTCACCACAGGACGCCAACCTCGAACCATCCGGGCTCCAGCTCAGTGAGCGAATCCTTCGGGTATGTCCACGCCGAAGAGTGAACTCCTTTTCCCCATTTTTTGCATCAAAAACACGAATATCAAAATCCTCATCAGATAAAGCAATTTTATTACCATCAGGGCTCCACTCCAGCGTCTGAAATTGAGTTTGCCAAGGAATTTCCAACACCTGTTTTTTGCGTAAAACATCCCATATTCGAGCCGTCCGATCTCGATCTATTGACGCCAACCTAGTGCCATCAGGACTCCATGACACTGCCATTGCTTGTTTTTTGTGACCTAGCAAATCAAAACTGTCACCGGCCGGATAGGAAAATACTTTCACTGCATTGCCCACCGTCACCGCAAAGGCATCTGCTTTTGGGTTCCAAACTGCACTGAGATACGCTTTGGAAATTTTAAATTTTACATCTTCTTTTCGCACAACTTCGCCGGCCATATCCCACACTGAAATTGGCTTGGTATTAGCAAATCCAATCAGTAAGCGATCCGTTGCAGGCGACCAATTCAAAGCATTCACCCACCCCGTCACTTCTCGCATAGGGGTCACTTCTCCCGTATCAAGATCCCAAAGATCGAGTGCGTATTTTTTGGAGCTGCCTTTCACCACAATCTTTTTCCCATCCCCCGACCAGGCAGCAGATCCGGTACGGTTCACAATAGGAATCTCAATCCTGTTCTGTGGTCCTGGATGAATTTCCCAAATCTTGATGATTCCATTAACGCTTCCCGATGCAAGCAGCTCTCCATCTGGGCTCCACGCCAATGACGTCAAGCGTCGGGAACGGGTAGGGATCACATCCACACGATCTCCGGACTGAACGTTCCAAATTTGAATCGCACGGTCTTCTCCAGCTGTGGCGATGATTTTCCCATCCGGGTGCCAGGCAAGAACTCCACTTGGTCCAAAATCCCCCACCACTTGCGAAACTTTTTCCCCTGAGGGCATCTCTAGAATTTCCACTTTTTTTCCAAGTTCAACGATCGCGAGACGTTTTCCCGAAGAACTCCATGCCATTTGAGTATGATCCGACCTTTCGCCTCCCGGCAGCAACTGCCTAATGCTCCCATCCGACGCCGTCCAAAGTTTTACCCCCTCATAGTTTCCTGATATCACCAAATATTGCCCTCCCGGACTCCACACCATTTGATTGGTGAATCGTGAATGATCAAAAATAACAAGCTGCTTATTCGTATCATTATCCCAGACACACGCTTTGCTCAATTTCACATCGAAGTAAGCAAACCTTCGCCGTGCAGGATCCCAAGTCGACTTCCTTTTATTTGAAAAATCAAACTTGTCAGTTAGTATCCCACGTTCAACTTCCGATGTCGTTAAATTCCATTGAAAGCCGACGCCAGCTCGCGCCACACCCTGGAGCACCTTCCCACCCTCGCTCCATCTCAGTTGACCAAGGCCAGGTGCCTGCACAGTCTTGCGCTTCGCACCAGTCGCCACATCCCAGATCAGCAAATCATCATGCCTCGAACTGCAACTTACGATCTGCGATCCATCAGGATACCACATCAACTGGTCGATATCACTCACACCTGTCGATATGACAAAAACGGGTTCGTGCAACTGACCAGTCAAGTAGTCCCATTCCCAACCACGTAAAGACATATCACCGGTAGCCTCTCTCTTTTCCCACCGTTCCATGATGTGGACGATCTGAGTTAATCCGTCAGGTTGCTCAACCAGCTCACAGACCTGTCTCATCTCCGAAGCATACAAAACCCCCTTCAGTCTCGACATCAAATAACTCTGCTTCCACGCAAATAACAGACCTCCACTCAAAAGCACAAAAAGAAGGAACGTCACCGTCAAGATCAAGCCCGCCCCCACCGGATTACGCTTTCTCCATCGCCACGCTCGCTCAACGACAGACACCGAACGTGCCAGTATCGGCTCACCCTTCATCCACCGCTCCAGATCATCGGTCAATTGATCCACGGATCGGTAACGACCGGACGGCTCACTGTCCATCGACTTGAGAACGATAGTTTCAAGATCCCGGTCCACCTTGCCTGATAATTGCGAGGGGTGAACTAATTTACCCAAGCGCACATTCTCCAGAATGCCCACCACACAGTCCCCTGCAAACGGCATCCGCCCCGTCAGCAATTCATACAAAATGGCACCCAGGCTATAGACATCTATCAGCGTCGTCGAATTTTTCTCCCCTGCGATTTGCTCGGGAGCCATGTAACCCGGCGTACCCGTCACGTGACCCGCAAGCGAATGAATCGTGCTGCTGTTCAAACTCTTCGCCAATCCGAAGTCGGCGACATAAGGCTCTCCCTCTTCATCCAGTAAAATATTCGACGGCTTTAAATCCCGGTGAATGATTCCGTTTCGATGCGCAAAACTGACAGCCTTCGCTATCTTGATCAATAAAGCGACAGCTTGTTTCGGGTTTTCCTCAAATGAATCCCCCCCTGACGCAAGGCTGCCGCCCTGCAATAATCTCATGCTGAAAAACACCTCACCTGCTTCCTCCCCCACCTCATACACCGGAACAATATTGGGGTGATCAAGCTTGCCCGCAGAAATTGCCTCACGTCGGAATCGATCCAACTCCTGCTCCGTGAATCCCGAAGGGCCACGCATCATTTTCACCGCGACTTCCCGGTTCAAGCTAATCTGTAACGCCCGATAAACATCAGCAGTGCCCCCTCTTCCAACACGTTCCAGTATCTGGTAATCACCAATTCTCCGCCCCTCACACACGCTCTCCGCAACCTCTTCTTCGCTTGAATCAAAAAGCAGAGTAGGTCCGCGCGGCTCCAAAAAACTTTCATCGTTCGTCTCTTCGTAAATTGCTATCAATTCTGACACCTGACGAAGCAAAACAGAATCACCCTCACAAGCCTGACTCAAAAAAGCATCACGTTCCGCCCCTGATGCATAATCAAGTGCCTTCGTGAATATTTCCTGTTCATCTGCCATCCGTAAGCTCTAGGCGAAATTTATAGAATAATTGGGTCAGTTATTTTTAACCTACTCCTCAAAAGATTGAATTTCACGCTTCAACCACGCCTTAGCATAACTCCAGCGACGCTTAATAGTTCGATACGAAACATCCGATATGTCTGCGATCTCTTGAAGAGTGAATCCGGAAAAAAAACGCATCTTTACCAAGTTGGCACATTCGGGGTCTGCCTTCTCCAATATTTCCAAAGCTTCATGCACAGCTAGTAAATCATCATCAGTTGCAGGTGCAACAATTTGCCATTCCTCCAACTCCACCGTGTTGTCGCTACCTTCCCGCTTCTGCCGCTGTCTCTCTCTGGCTCGATCAATCAAAATCCAGCGCATCGCCTCCGATGCCGCTACGTAAAAATGCCCAGGAGTATCAAATTTAGGAAGTCCCTCCTCATTTGAAAGCTTCAAAAAAGCCTCGTGCACCAAAGCCGTTGCATTCAGTGACTTACCCTTCGATTCCGCCGAAACCTTACGTGAAGCAAGTTTCCTCAGTTGTTCATAAACCTGAGGGAAATAATCAGCTGTATCATTTTTTTCCATCCCTCTTTTCTTATTCGCGTTAATTCGCGTCCATTAGCGGTTCTCCTCTCCCCCCTTCACTTCACCTTCGATTCATACCGCTTCCGCATCGCCTCCACATCCAGCGGCTCGTTCTTCTTCCGGCTCCACCACTCCGCCGCGCGCTTGGGATCCGCCTTCGGATTCACCGTCGGCATCCTCGCACCAACCTCTTTCCTCCAACTCGCCAACTGACCTTGCAACTTGGCAACCTTCTCTGGATGCTTCGCTGCCAGATTATTCTGCTCACCTATATCTTCCTTAAGATTATAAAGTTCGATTCCCTCATCACCAAAAAACTCAAGCAACTTCCAGTCACCAACTCGAATCGCTCCTCCCGGAATGGAGTGATGATAATGCGGGTAGTGAAAATAGATCGCCTCACGATTGAGTGATTGTTGTGAATCTTTAAAAATCCCCGCCAAGCTCGATCCATCGATCGGCTGCCCGGGGAGTTTGGCACCGGCAATTTCTGCAAAGGTCGATAACAAATCCGCAGTCGTGCTCGGTTCATGACTCACTGAGCCCGGCTTCACCTTCCCAGGCCACCTTACAATCAAAGGCACCCGCATCCCCCCTTCATACAGGGTCCCTTTTTCATCCCGCAAGGGCGCATTGGACGACACCACTTCCCCCACCCCGGTATAAATCTTGCGCAAGCCCCCGTTGTCCGAAGCAAACACCACCACCGTATTCTGATCCAGATCTAGCTCTTTCAACTTATCCAGAATTCGACCGACACTGGTATCCAGATCTTCCGTCATGCCCGCATAACGCGGATTATTCACTCCCACCTCAGGCTTGTCCTTCTTCTCATATTTGGCAATCGTCGCCTCGCGCGATTCCAGGGGAATGTGAACGGCATAGTGCGAGAGAGTAAGGAAAAACGGCTTGGCCTTATTAAGCTCGATGAAATGAATACCCGCATCCGTCAGATAATCGATACTCTTCGGCCCTTTTTTACTTTTCGGGTGCGCTTGATTAAACGCCTTCCCCAACTCCCGCTCGGTCATCTGATACCCCTGCCGATTCGGAAGATGCTGCGCATCCCACCCCAAATGCCACTTGCCAAAATAGCCTGTCGCATAACCCGCATCCCCCAGCACATCCCCCGGTGTCTTCACCCCGTCTTTCAAATGATGATCGATTTCCGGCACGACCAGCTTTTCAAAAGGTCGCCAATGCCCCGGAATAAAATCGGTGATCCCCGTGCGCCCCGAATACTGCCCGGTCTGAATCGTTGATCGCGTGGACGAACATACCGGAGTCGCCGCGTAAAAGTCGGTGAACTTTATGCCCTCCTTCGCCAGTTGATCAATCACCGGAGTCTCATTAAACTTATTCCCGTAGCAGCTGAGATCTGGCCAGCCCATGTCATCGGCGAGAATAAAAACAATATTCGGCTTTTCCTGCGCCTGCCCCCAACCCGTCAACAGTCCACAGAGCCCGATAAACAATCCTGAAATTTTCATTTTATTAATTCTCATGATGCCCCGAATCTAACGATGATTAAATTTGGCATCAACCCCCAAGTTCAAAATGACTGACCATAAGCACGACCACGAGCAGGAACACAAGCAGGACCACCAACATGGCGAAGATTCGGATTCCTGCGAAACCGATGATTCCTCTTGCTCCCCGTGCAGCTTTGACCCCTCGGACTTTCGTCCTGAGTCAAATCAGGCCGAGCCAACTATCGACGCCCCCTCAGTGACCCGACTAGCCGTCGAAGGCGTAGACTGCCCGGATGAAGCCAAGTTGATC
>JAADHD010000134.1 GCA_013152075.1 Verrucomicrobiota bacterium
TGAACGATGGTGCCATGCTTGGCAAACTCATCCACCTTGCCGGTCACCCGGTCATCAAAACGAACACCTAATGCCAACAACAAATCCCCTTCGTTGACCGCGTTATTTGCGTAAACCGTGCCGTGCATACCCAGCCAGTGCAGACTCAGATCATGGGATTGTGGAAAACCACCAATTCCCATCAAAGTAGTCGCTACTGGGATCTGTGCGCGTTGGGCAAATTCCAACAACGCTTTATGCGCATCAGAAGTGATGATACCTCCACCCGCGTAAATCACAGGTCTTTTGGCGTCTTTCAACAGACCAATCACTTCATTCAAGGCCACTTCATCAAGCGGACGTTCGGGATTATACCCGCGCAGTTCGATTTCATTGGGAAAAACCGGATGCACCTTAGCTTCCTGCACATCTTTAGGCATGTCGATGACCACCGGACCTGGACGTCCGGTATTGGCGATATACATCGCTTCTTTAACCACCCGCGGGATATCAGCCGGATCGGTGACCAAATAACTGTGCTTCACCACCGGAAGCGTCATGCCAAAAAAGTCCGTCTCCTGGAATGCCCCACGACCAATCATCGTCGACGGCACCTGACCGGAAATAGCCAGCAATGGACAGGAGTCCAGATAAGCATCGGCAATCGAAGTCACCAGATTGGTCGCACCCGGACCGGAGGTCCCCATGCAAACCCCCACCTTGCCCGTCGCCCGGGCATAACCTTCAGCCGCAAACCCACCGCCCTGCTCGTGTCTTGGCAAAATCGTGCGGATCTTATCCGAGTGAGACAGCGCCTGGTGAATCGGCATACTCGCGCCACCAGGATAAGCAAACATCACTTCGACCCCTTCCCGCTCCAGGCACTCGACCAGCACTTCTGCGCCCGTCATCGCTTCACCGCGTTCCACCACCTCGCCCGCTCCGGACTGGGATTTATTAGTGGGTTTATTCGAAGTTTTGGATTTTGCACTCATGGTTGTTGGTTTCGGCTTTGTCACCTGACCTCTGGATTACCTTCAATCCACGGTCTAGCAACAAAAAAGCGTGAACTTTACAGCTTAATCCATAAAAATCCAGCTTTCACCCGATTTCAGATGAAATTACGCTCATTCGTGATCTCCTGTGTCCATGCTGACCCGGGAACAAATCGCTGACATTTTCGAAAAAATCGCTCTCCTGCTCGATCTCCAGGACGAAAATCCTTTTAAAATCCGTGCCTACAAAACTGGCGCGGAAGTAGTTGAGAGCTTCCAAGGCGACTTGCTGAAAATCGCCGCTTCGGACGATTACAAGGATCTGAGTAAAACCAAAGGCATTGGCAAAGCGCTGACCGACAAACTGCACGAACTAGCCACCACTGGAAAACTCGAGTATTACGAAAACCTCAAGGCCGAATTTCCCGACACTATTTTTGACCTGTTCCGCATCCAAGGACTCGGGCCAAAACGGATCAAGGATCTCTACAAAAAACTCGGCATCGCCTCGATCGCCGATCTCAAGGCCGCCTGTGAAAATGACCGGATTTCAAAATTGCCCGGCTTCGGAAAAAAAACCCAAGACAAAATTCTCGAAGCCGTCGCCTTTCGCGAACAGAACGCCGACCGTTTTCGCCTCGGCAATGTCGCCGGTATTGCCGAACTGATTCTCGAGGAACTCAAATCCCACCCCGACTGTCTGCGCGCCGAAGTAGCTGGCAGTTATCGACGCGGCAAGGAAACCCTGCACGACCTCGACTTCCTCGTCGCCACCAACAAAGCTCAGGCCATCATGGATTTTTTCATCGCGTTGCCGGAAGTGAATTCCGTCATCAATCACGGCTCGACCAAATCCAGCGTGAGACTCGAGAGCGGCGTGCAATGCGACCTGCGCGCAGTCAGCAACGAAGAATTTCCCTGCGCACTGGTTTATTTTACCGGCAGCAAAGAACACAACGTCGCCCTACGCGGACTTGCACGTGACCAGGGTTACACTCTTAACGAATACCGACTCGCCCCCATTGACCCCGATACCACTGATCCTGCCCGTGAGTTCCACGACGAAGCCGGTCTTTACGCGGCACTTGGTCTCGACTGCCCGGCGCCGGAACTCCGTGAGAACCAAGGAGAAATCGAAGCGGCATCTGAACATCGCTTGCCACGTCTCATCGAACTGGAAAACTTGCGCGGCACTTTTCACAATCACACCACCGCCAGTGACGGGCACAGTTCACTGATGGAAATGGCTGATGCCGCCATCGAACTCGGCCTGCAGTATCTCGGCATCGCCGATCACTCCAAAGCCTCGGTGCAAGCCAACGGATTGAACGAAAAGCGCCTGCTCAACCAGTTGCGCGATATCCACAACATCAACGAAAACTTTAAAGATGAAGACATCGACTTCCGTCTGCTGACCGGCAGCGAAGTGGACATCCTCAAGGATGGCAGCCTCGATTTTGACGATGAGCTCATGGCACAACTCGACTACACCGTCGCCTCTGTTCACAACGCCTTCACTCTACCCGAAGCCGAAATGACCAAGCGCATCATCCGCGCCATTGAGAACCCCTACGTGACCATGATCGGCCACCTCACCGGTCGCCTTTTGCTCGAACGCGAGCCTTACGCCGTCAACGTTCCTGATATCATTGACGCCTGCGCAGCAACCAACACCATCATCGAACTCAACTGCAATCCCTGGCGACTCGACATGGACTGGCGCTGGTGGAAGCTGGCAGCAGAAAAAGGCGTGCGCTGCGCCATCAACCCCGACGCCCATCGCGCATGTGACCTCGACAGCCTTTTCTACGGAATCAAAATTGCCCGCAAAGGCTGGCTAACCCGAGACAAGGTCATCAACTGCCTACCTCTGGAGGAAATTCACAAATCTCTGAACCTAAAAAAGAAGCAAATGTTGTAAGGCTACTTACCGAAGCATAAACAGAGAAGCTCTTGGGCAAGCAACAAACTTGTCCCTCCCTCTCCCAGCACCAAAGGTGCTCAATGAGATAGCCCGGTGCGAAGCGCCGGGAAAGTTCCCAAACATTTCCCGCCCTGCAAGGGCGGAACACCTAGTGCCAACAATTTAACTTTTCAGTCCCGCTCGCTACTCAAGCCTCCACCGATTCCTTCATCGACTTTTGCCAAATTTCTGCCATCTTTCAGAACAACCTTATGACGGGTAGCGAATCACTTTTGGCAGCAGCTCTAATCCTTACCGGCTACCTTATCGGCGCCACTCCTTTTGGCTACCTGGCAGGCAAACTTCGCGGCATTGATATCCGCGAACACGGCAGCGGTAACATAGGAGCCACCAACGTTTTACGCACCCTGGGCAAACCGATCGGCATCACCGTCCTTATCCTCGACGTGCTGAAGGGAGTTCTTCCGGTTTTGATCGCCAAACATTTCTCCGACAACAGCCTGCTGCATATTTCAACCGCTTTCGCCACCATCATGGGGCACAACTACACCTGCTGGTTGAGTTTCAAAGGAGGCAAAGGCATCGCCACCTCTGCCGGCGCATTGCTGCCCCTCATCATGATCCCGCTGGCGATTGCCGTGGGGATTTGGGCACTATTATTTTTCACCACCCGCTATGTTTCAGTCGCCTCGATTGGGGCGGCTGCCGCTATTCCTGTCGCCACTGTTATTCTGCAAAAAACGCAAGGTGACTGGAACATCCCCATGCTTGCCTTTACCGTCATTTTGGCGACCTTGGCCGTCTGGAAACATCGTAGTAATATACGTAAACTCTGCAACGGCACCGAAAACCGTTTCACTCCAAAGGGGGCCTCCAAAAAATCTAAAAATCAAACCACCACTTGAATGCCTGAATCTGAAATCAATAGCGCCGCCGTCCTGGGATCCGGAAGTTGGGGCACCGCCTTAGCGGTCGTCCTCGGTGAACGGGGATTAAAAACCACCGTTTACGGAATCGAAAAAGAGGTGCTCGAAGACATCAATCAGAACCACGCCAATTCCCGCTATCTGCCTGATATCAAACTGCCGGAAAATATCAGCGCCACTAGTAAAATGGCTGACATCGTCGATGAGCCGCTCATCCTGCTCGTCGTCCCCTCTCAAGTCGCACGCATCGTCATCAGCCAATTGAAGGATGCCGGCGTGGGCAGCGACACCACTTTCCTCGCCTGCACCAAAGGCATCGAGTCTGCCACCGGCCTGTCGATGACTCAACTGCTGCGTGAATTTTTCCCCAACAATCCTATCGCCGCTCTTTCAGGTCCGACACACGCGGAAGAAGTCGCTCGCCGAATGGCTACCGCTACAGTGATCGGCTGCCCTGATCACGACACCGCTCTTCGATTGCAGCAGGTTTTCACCTTGCCGTGGTTCCGCTCTTACACCCGGCAAGACATGGAAGGTATTGAGCTTGGCGCCACTGTGAAAAACGTGTTTGCCATCGCCGCCGGGATCGCAGACGGCCTGGGACTGGGCGATAACGCCAAAGCCGCCATGGTGACTCGTGGTCTGGCGGAAATGATACGGCTGGGCACAGCCCTTGGCGGAAAACCCAGCACTTTCCAGGGACTGAGCGGAGTCGGTGATCTCATCGTCACCTGTTACAGCCGCCACAGCCGCAACAACAGCTTGGGCCGCATGCTCGGCGAAGGCCTTTCCCTGCAAGAGGCTCTCGACAAAATGACCCAGGTCGCCGAAGGCCTGCCCAATACAGAGAGCGTTTACAAACTCGCCAAAAAAACCGGTGTGCGCACACCCTTGATCGACCAAATTTATGCCATCCTCTATGAAAACAAACCCGCTAGTGAAGCTCTTACCGAACTGCTTAGCCGCGACCCTCGCCCCGAAGGAGATTCTTAATATTTAGCATTGAGGGTTTATCATTTATCATTTGGAAGATTCTATTCTCAGATGCTTATCCGATTTCATTCTAATCGCTCCCAGCTCACTGGGGCTCTAAGGCAGACTCGGCGCATCTGCCTATATTTGATCGCCTCCTTCTGCTTGCTCACTCCCGGCTTGTCACATGCTGTCGAGCTTGGCTGGAGTCGCACCGGCGAAGATGTGATTTACGGAGAGGTAACGGAATTCAATTTTGATAAAAAAACCGTCACCATCAAAGACCGCGAAACTGAAAAGGATAAAACTTTTCCCAGTTCACAACTCGATGCCCGGTCGAAATGGATGTTGATGCTGTTTACTTCGGAGTTTTACAACAGTATTCCCCAGGATGATTTCGGAACTGAGCACTTGATTCTGGCATTCGTATTCATCGCGATGCCTGTGCTGGTTTACCTGTTTTCGTTCTGGCTCTGCGCCATCATCGTTACCCGCAAGATCAATCCCCTGCGCACTCTCATTGCCCTGATTGGCGCCTGGTTACTGAGTGGATTTCTCATCGTATTTTATGTCTTCATGATTGGCAGGCACCCCGATAGCACCATGACTATCTGCATTATAGGGGGGCTGGTGACGCTAAGTGTAGCCTCCTTGTTTATAGCGATCATTTACCACAAAAATATCTTCCATGGCCTCACTATCATCATCCTGCACTCCATCCTCGCCCCTGTCATTCTCGCCTCGGCGATCTACCTCCCTTACAAATTCGGTGACACCGAACAAGTCGACACATTTTTCGAAAAACGCCTCTTTATTCCGGTAGGACTACTGCCCGGACAGGAAGAAGATTGACCGCAAGTCACTTCGCCTTCTCCACCGACACTTCCAGAGGCTTCTCCCCTGCCCATTTGCCCGTCTCCGGCATATAGACCATCGAAAAGGAAGTCTGCAACGGATAGTTGCACACACATCCCGTTGCAAAACTCGGCACATTCAGCAGCCCCCCCGCCGCCACCAAACTGTTACTGCAACCACTCCTCAAGTTCCGCAAACTGAATTGCTGTCCTTTGTCCAGATCCACATAAGACGCACTCTTGTAGCGCAGGAACAGCAAACTATCACTGCCCACGGTATAGTTACAGGCACCGCGTTTGAAGAGCGGTTTTTTAGTGAGGATTTTTCCCGTTGCCACCTCATAGCGATGACCTGATTGATTGATAAAATTATCATCACCCAATATCAGCGGCTGAGTACCGGCATTATCAGAGTGCCATTTTTCCTCCCCTGTTTTCACATCAATCGCCCGCATCTCACTCGACTTCCCTGTCAGTAGAAATCCATGTTCTTTATTGTAGGACTGCCAATCGTCATAAGGACGAATCGATAGCGGCCCTCTACCCAGCATGTTGCGGAATTTGTAATCATATTCTT